>DATNBP010000142.1:0-5095 GCA_035572015.1 Puia sp.
CCGTTTTTTTCGAGGGCCTCGAAGAAATGCAGGCTATTGGCGACCGGCACGGTCTTGTCGTCTTCCGCATGCACGAGGAAGGTCGGCGGCGTTTCCGGCGTCACCTGGTACTCGTTGGAGAACTTCATGACGAGCGCCTGAGCGGGGTGCAATCCGATGAGGTTATCCCGGGATCCGCGATGCGCGATGCTGTCGACGAAACTTATTACCGGATAAAGCAGGATCATGAAATCCGGTCTTAACGATATTTTCCGGGGGTTATCGATCACGGCATGGTTGAAATGCGTGCCCGCCGTTGAGGCGAGGTGTCCCCCGGCGGAGAACCCGATAATCCCCACCCGGTCAGGATTGATGCCCCATTCCGAAGCCCGCTCCCTTACGACCTGGATAGCCCGCTGCGCATCCTGCAGCGGCCCGATGGACTTGTCGACCATCGTTTCATCGTTGGGCAAGCGGTACTTCAGCACGAAAGCGGCAATCCCCCAGTCATTGAAGAGTTTCGCGACATCCGTTCCTTCGTGGGTATAGGCGAGGTGAAGATATCCGCCGCCCGGGCAGATCACGACCGCTGTGCCGTTCCCCTTTCCCGCCGGCGGCAAATAGACCCGCAGCGTCGGCCGGCTCACCAGGCTATAGGAATAACGTACCGGACTGGCCGATGTGTCGACCGACTCCCGGTCCGGACCAGGTTTCGAATTCGGAATGGCCCGGTCGCCATATAAGGGGAGTTCCTGTTGAGCATTGGCCATAAAGAGCGGAAATATCAAAACGAACAGTGCAATTTTTTTCATACCAACAGCCATTAGAGGACCAGCATGGCGTCGCCATAGCTAAAAAATCTGTACTTGTCCTTGATCGCCTTTTTGTAGGCTTCCATTGCCAGGTCATAGCCGGCGAACGCACAAACCATGATCAGGAGGCTCGTCTTCGGCAAATGGAAATTCGTAACCAGTGCGTCGGCGATATTGAACTGATAAGGCGGATGCACGAAGGTATTCGTCCAGCCTTCGGATGGTTTCAGCAACTTCTCGGCAGTAAACGAAGACTCGATCGCCCGCATAGTCGTGGTGCCTATCGAACAGATCCGGTGGCCGCCGAGCCTCGCCTTATTGACGATCTTGCAGGCGTCTTCCTCGATCCGGTAATATTCGGCGTCCATCTTGTGCTTGCTGAGGTCTTCGACTTCGATGGGCCGGAAGGTGCCAAGACCGGTATGCAGGGTGATTTCGGAAAACCGCACACCTTTGATCTCCAGCCGCTTGATGAGTTCCTTGCTGAAATGCAGGCCCGCCGTCGGTGCAGCCACCGCCCCTTCGTGTTTGGCATAGACGGTTTGATAGCGCTCCTTGTCTTCGTCATCGGGCTTCCGCTTGATATATTTGGGCAGGGGCGTCTCGCCCAGGATCTCCAGCATATCCCTGAATTCGTCATCGTTGCCTTCCCAGAGGAACCGAATCGTCCGGCCCCGGCTCGTTGTGTTATCGATGACTTCGGCCACCAGTTCGTCGTTGTCGCCGAAATACAGTTTGTTGCCGACCCGGATCTTCCGCGCAGGATCGACGATCACGTCCCAAAGCCGGTTCGGCTTGTTCAACTCCCGCAACAGAAAAACCTCGATCTTCGCTCCGGTCTTCTCCTTCCGGCCGTACATCCTGGCCGGAAATACCTTCGTATTGTTGACCACGAATACGTCCTTATCGTCGAAATATTCCAGGATATCGCGGAAATGTTTGTTCTCGATCTGGCCCGTTTTCCGGTGTACGACCATCATTCGGCTGTCCTCTCTTTTTTTCGCAGGGTGCTGGGCAATAAGGTTTAATGGCAGATCAAACTTGAACTGGGAAAGCTTCATTTGGAATGTTTGTTTAAAGTTATACGCGAACCGTCGGCGCTATACAAATCGTACATGATACCAGGTGGGATGGTAAGATGGAGCGGAAGGGTATCCGGTGCAAACCAGGTCTTACGGCACCCGATTTGGCATCATGTTACGGCATGATTTTTCAAGCGGGCAAAGGTAGCCAAAAAACATCGAAACCCCAAATAATCTTTTGATTATCCGGGTTCACGGCGGGCTGCGGAGGAGGGGCGGGACGGGTTCCGGGGCAGCGACAAGTCGGGTTGCGGCAGACGGGCGGGGGCGAATCGGTTCCGGTGCATGAAAAACGCGGTTTGGAGGCCGGTGGATCATTTAGCCGGCACTCACAAAATAATTTTCCCTTTTTCCCGTCTTTTATGCAACTTGTATAGATTCGCCAACTCTCCATATAATGAGATCAACCCCCTTTAGGATTTGTGTGCTGGCAGCCGTATCGTCCCTTATACTGGTCTTGACCGCGACAGCCCAAACAACAACGGACAAAAGATACCCCGCTCTCTTGTGGGAGATCACCGGCAACGGACTGGTCAAACCTTCCTACCTGTTCGGGACCATGCACGTCAGCAGCAAAATGGTCTTTCACCTGAGCGACTCATTCTATATCGACATCAAGAATTGCGATATCGTGGCGTTGGAACTGGATCCGCAGCTCTGGCAGGACGAACTGTTCCGGTTCGAGAACATGCAGTCCAACCTCAAGTACTACACCCAAGGCTCTCCCAACGACTTTATCAATGAAAAGTCATTCCAACTCCAGCGGTACGATGACCGGTTGAAAACAGCCCTCAGCGACGAGCCCACCGTTATCAACGGCCTCCTTTACCGGACCTATCGAAACCGCGCGGATTTTGAGGAAGACACCTATCTGGATCTCTATATTTATCAGACCGGCCGGAAACTGGGAAAGCAGGCGACGGGCGTCGAAAACTACTTCCAGACCGAACGTCTTGTCATGGAAGCCGCCCAGGATATGATGAAGGATAAGAAAAGGCGTTCAGCGGACATGGAAGGAGAGTCGGGCTACGACCTCGAACGGAAGACGCAGGAAGCGTACCGCAAGGGCGATCTGGATATGCTGGACTCCCTCGAAAAGCTGATGGAGCCCTCCGAAGCATACATGGAAAAATTCCTCTATCGCCGGAATGAGATCCAGGCGGCTTCGATCGACAGCATCGTGCGGAAGCACTCGTTGTTCGTAGGGGTGGGGGCGGCCCATCTTCCCGGAAGCCGCGGGGTAATCGAACTGTTGCGAAAAAAGGGCTATACGCTCAGGCCGATAATGATGCCCGACCGGGATGCCACCCGCCGGGACGATATCGACAGGATCAAAGTGCCCGTCAGTTTTTCCAATTTTACTTCCGGCGACGGAGACTTTTCCGTTAATGTGCCGGGGGCACTCCACCGGCGGCCCGACAGCCACACGATCGACGATTCCTGGCAATACGCCGATATGAGCAACGGTGCTTACTACCTCGTAGGCCGCGTCAATACCCACAGTTGCTTCTTCGGGGAAAAGGACGAGGCCATCCTCAAGAAGATCGACAGCCTTCTATACGAAAATATCCCGGGCAAAATCCTCAAAAAGACCGCGATCACCCGGAGCGGCTACCGGGGATTCGACGTTACCGGCCGTACTCGCCGCGGCGACCTTCAACGGTACAATATACTCGTCACTCCATTCGAGGTCTGGGTATTTAAAATGAGCGGCACGAATAACTACGTCGACGGCGCCGAAGCGGACCAATTCTTCAATTCCATCCGGATCCGCGGCAACAGCCCAGCCGGTTGGACGGAGTTTTCTCCATCACAAGGCGGATTTTCGGTGCGATTGCCCCGTCAGCCCCGGCTGGATGAAGATCGCTCGGCGTCAGACGAGATCACGCGATGGGAATACGAAGCCACCGATTCAGCCACGGGGGACGCCTACCTGATCTGGAAAAAATCGGTACAAAACTATCACTTTCTCGAAGAGGATACGGCGGACCTTGCGCTCATGGAGGAAAGTTTTCGCATGTCCGACCTCGTTACCCGCCGGCTTGCCCGCACGACGGGGCAGTACAGGGGACGTTCCTGCATCGACGCCCTGTACCTGACCAGAGATGGTTCCTGTATCCGGGCCCGATTCCTGATCCATGGGCCGGATGACTATATGCTGGCGGCCCGCAGCCGCAGTAAGGACCGCAATTTCGGCGCTTTCTTCAACTCATTTTTGTACAGGCCTTACCGGTACCCGGAATTCAGGACCTACGCCGATAGTTTTATGCATGTCCGGGTCTCCACGCCGGTAGTACCCGATGTCGACGCAGGCATGCGCCGCATCCTCGAGCGGGCAACCAGCGAGGAGTTTTTGCATTCCCTTCCGGATTACAACGGGTATTGGCCTCATGCGCGCACCGCGCTGTTCGAGGACGACTCGACAGGGGAGGCTGTATTCGTATCGGTGGAATCCTTTCCCAAATACTACTATCCCAAGGACAGCAGCGCCTTCTGGACGGACGAGACGAATGAGAAGCATATCCGCCGGGACATGATCATCAGCCCCTGGCGGCCGCTGCGCATCGACGATGGACCCGGCCCCCCGGAAGGACCGGCGCACAACAGCGCGGGCAATTGGGCGTCAGGGAATGCAGCGCAAGCGTTCGGCTATCAATATTCGATCTCAGACACCAACAGTTCCCGGCGCATCCGCACCTGGGTATTTGTCAGGAACGATCATTTTTTCCGGGTGCTGTCGCTGGCGGATTCCGCGGACACCAGCAGCGCCTTTCTACGCAGGTTCTATAGTACCTTTCGCCCGTACGGCTCCCTGGACGGGCTCCCGGTGTTCCAAAGCAAGCTCGACTCCTTTTTTCATGATTTCTACAGCAGCGACTCCGCAACCGCCCGACGCGCACGAGAGGCGATCCCCAATGTGTACTTTGGGCCGGCCGGCGTGCCTCTGCTTTTGCGGGCTATCCGCGCCCTTCCGTATAACGGCAAAGACTATTTTGAGACAAAAGTGAAACTGATCAACGAGCTCGGTTTTATCAACGACCCGGTATCCATCAACGCAGTCGTGGACGGGTTGCACCGGGTATATGAAAGCGACGGTGACACCAGCACTTTCCAGAATGCCGTTTTTAAAGCCCTCGCGCACCTCAAGACCCGCCCCTCCTATCAGTTGCTGAAAACCCTCATGGTCCAGGATCCGCCGATCTTCGAGAATAATTCGGACTA
>DATNBP010000143.1:0-3151 GCA_035572015.1 Puia sp.
AACAGCTTGTCCAGCTTCGTATTGCTGATATAAAAGTCGACCACGGCGATACCTTCCCCGGGATAGAGGAGGTCGCGGTCGATCGATGCGACAGGAATCAGTGAGTCGTTTTTCCATTGCAGCGGTCGCAGCAGGTAGACATTGTCATTGTTGACCAACATGCCATTGGCGACATTGCGGTGTTGTTTCCAGAAAGGGCCATAATAGAATCCTGGCAAAAAAGCGCTGCGACTAGCCATATTCCGGAATCCCCGGACCCAACAAAAGTTGTCCGCATGATCTTTTACCCGGTACTGCCCGAGGACAGATCCACCCAACACGTCCTGCGACCCGATAAAATTGGCTTCGAAATAGGCGATAAAACGGTCCCGGTCGCCAGGTTTGATGAGGTAATCCCGCAATTCGATGAGCCCTATCCCGTTAGAGTCGGCGGTGGCTTCTTCGGTTAATCCGGAACCTTCAGCCCCCGCCGGCGAAAAACGCATCACCCAGTTCCACTCCCATGTCTTTCCCTTGTCCGCCGAAAAAGCCTGGCTCCAAACCGGATGAAGCGAATCCCGTGCGTCCCAGCAGAACTGGACCCAGATGGGTCGGCCATTCAGGGTGTCGCGGCCGTAAAAATAGCCAACCCGGTGCTCGAACGACCCGACCACGGGGTTCCCGAGCGCGACAGCCTTGCTATCGGCCCAGTAGATGCTCCACAGGCGCGTTTTGGGGTCGAAGAGTCTTAGTGCGACCCCTTCCGCGGGCCGGCCGTCCAGGCCGGTCATCCGATGTTGCTCCAGGTTGCCGAAACCGCCGAGCAGTGGTTGCATTTGATGTGTTCCTTCGGACGCCACCCACTCCTGGCAGCCCGCCAGCCTGTATTTGAGCTTCTCGTGATGTACCCGGTGTGCACCCATCAGAAAGTCGAAATCGGTTGCTTTTGAATCTGGTGAAGGTTGGACGGTAACCTCGCCGTCGTCGCCAATCGTTGCATGCTGTAAGTGGCCGGGATGCGCTTCCATATGGGTTGGGATTTGAGCGTTGGTGGTCGTGCAGGCTGCTGCGCCGGCGATGAAGATGAGGCGGCGGAGTGGATTGGATACTGGTTCCCAAAGACGGTGCATGCAGAATCGGTTGATATTCGGGCAAAATAATGGTATTCGTAGCGGAGTGACAAGTAGGTACGGTCCGGTAACCTGGTTACGTCGCGGTAACGGTGGCTGATCCACAAGGGCGTACAGATGAGACGCGATGGAAATAATATTTCGGTTAGATTTGTCGCATGAGGAAATATCGCTTGCCGGTTTGGATGACCCTTCTTGTCTTCCTGCTGCCTGCCGGCGGCCAAGCGCAACAAGACACTTCAGTCGACATATGCGTATATGGGGGCACTTCGGCAGGCGTGATTGCTGCCTGTTCGGCGATGCGGCTGGGCAACGCGGCCTTACTCATCGAACCGGGAGGGCAGGTTGGCGGGATGACCACGGGCGGGCTGGGGGAGACCGATATCGGAAACAAGGGCGCGATCACCGGGCTGGCGAGAGACTTTTATCGTCGCGTTGGCGCGCGCTACGGTGAGGTGGAAAGCTGGACCTTTGAACCGCACGTCGCCCTAAGCGTTTTCCTGGACTATATCCGGGCGGAAGGACTGCCGGTTTGGTACCATTACCGGCTTAGCCGGGTGGAAAAAAAGGGAACGGCGATTGAAGCGATCATACTCGAGCGCGCCGATCCGGGTACAGGCCCCCGGTTTTGTCGGGTGCGGGCGAAGGTCTTTATGGATTGTTCCTATGAGGGCGATCTCCTGGCAGGGGCCGGAGTCTCTTTTACCATCGGCAGGGAATCGAACAGCGAATACCGCGAAACCTACGATGGCTGGCAGTTACGCGACAAACATCAATTTCCCGATGGCATTGATCCCTACCGGGTGCCAGGCGATCCTTCGAGCGGGCTGTTGTGGGGGATCGGCCCGGCCTTGCCGGATAGCACCGGAGCCGGCGACCGCCGCATACAGGCGTACAATTTCCGCATCTGTCTGACCGACGATCCGGCCAACCGCCTGCCGGTTACGAAGCCGCAGCGGTATCAGCCGGATCATTATCAGTTGTTGGTTCGGCTCATCCGCGCGCGTCCGGACGCCGGGCTCTCATCCTACCTCAACATTAACCCGATGCCCAATCACAAAACGGATATCAACAACAATGGACCGTTCTCGACCGATATGATCGGGATGAATGATGGCTATCCGAACGGCTCCTATGCCGTGCGGGAGCGATTGTGGCGGGCACATGCCGATTATACGAAGGGGCTGCTCTATTTTCTCGGCCATGATCCCCGGGTGCCCGCATCGTTGCGAAACGAGATGTTGCGGTGGGGGTATCCAAAGGACGAATTTGTGTCCACCGGGCACTGGACACCGCAATTGTATGTACGGGAGGCAAGGCGGATGCGGGGCGAATATGTCATGACGGAAGCAAACTGCGTCGGGAAGGTGAGCGTCTCCGACAGCATTGGGTGGGCGGCCTACACCATGGACTCCCACAATTGCGAACGGCTGGTCGTCAACGGGATGGTCAGGAATGAAGGCGACGTCCAGATCGGCGGGTTTGGTCCCTATCCGGTCAGCTATCGCAGCATTGTCCCAAAGCGAAGGGAGTGTACCAACCTGCTGGTTCCTGTCTGCCTGTCGGCTTCACATATCGCGTACGGGTCGATTCGCATGGAACCGGTCTTTATGGTGCTTGGTGAATCTGCTGCAGTTGCGGCGCACCTGGCGATTAAGGGTAGGGTATCGGTCCAGGAGGTGGATGCGTGCGCACTGCAAAAGATTTTACGCGACAATCCGCTCCTGAAAAAATAGGTCGTTTCAAATTCCGGCTGGCCGCGAAAAAACTGGCCGGAAATTTGAAAGGGAAGCAGCAACCGACGTATAGAAGGCGGCGAACAGCCGCTTTTTCTTCAAACAGCCATCTTACTGCAGCGCCGGCGCTGTGTATATTCTTCCCCAAACCCTTAGTTGCAAAAAATAGTTGTGCTTTAATGTTTGACGCATTTCACTCAGTGGAGCGCTCAAAACCCGTCATTGGCACAGATTTCCGCTGATTGTAATTATATAGGGGTAAACTTTTAGTGTTGTTTTTGGCTTCCCCGGAGCGGTCAAAAACGA
>DATNBP010000144.1:0-15383 GCA_035572015.1 Puia sp.
TCCCGCTCATGGAATTCCGCCGTCCGCCAGATATGGGACGCGGTTGCGAGGACCGGATGCTGCCGGTCCAGTTTCACCTTGACCACCAGCACCTGCCGATGGACAGTCGATGTGAGGTGATAGACCATGGTCAAATGGGTCTTCCAGTCGACGGCTGTCATACAAAACATATAGTCGAAATCCAGTCCTTCCGACGACCGCAGTTTCGGTGCAGCCTCCGCCCAGTCCGCGGCATCGATCCCGGCCGTTGTCCATTCTGCGCCGTCCTCGAACGTCGCCGCGGGAAGCAACTCCGCAATTTTCGTTTTCAATTCGGCTTTGTCCATGACCCGACGACATTTTTTGTTATTCGCGTCCTTTCCTGATCTTTTCCTGCAGGGTGATCAATGCATGCAGCAAGGCCTCAGGCCGCGGCGGACACCCCGCCACATACACGTCTACGGGGATCACGTGGTCCGCGCCCTTGACGACGGAATATGTGTTATAGAAAAAGGGGCCGCCGCTGGTAGCACAGGCGCCCATGGCTATGACGTATTTGGGATCGGCCATCTGGTCGTACAGTCGTTTCAGCACGGGCGCCATTTTGTTGACGATGGTCCCGGCAATGATGATCACATCGGCTTGCCGCGGCGTGGCCCGTGCCACCTCGAAACCAAAGCGGGACCAGTCGTATTTCGCCGCTGCCGTTGACATCATTTCGATGGCGCAACAGGAGGTGCCAAACACCAGCGGCCAGAGCGAATTGGAGCGCGCCCAATTGATCACCTCATCCAGTTTCGTCACGAGGATACCGCCGCCCGCCGTCGGGTGCACATCTCCCGGGAATGGCTTGTTGCCGGTATTAAGCTGGTCTACATCCATTTTAACGCCCCCTTTTTATGCGCATACAGGAATCCCATGAAGAGAATGAGCAGGAAAACGACAATTTCTACAAGGCCGGCAATCCCGGTTTTTCTGACCGCAACCGCCCAGGGATACATAAAGACCAACTCCACATCGAAGATGAGGAAGATCAAAGCATACAGATAATAACCGACGTTGAATTGATTCCAGGGCGTACCCGAAGTGGGAACCCCGCACTCGTAAGCCTGACCTTTTTGCCAGTTGGTGGACCCTTTGACAAATAGCCTGGCTACAGCGATCCCGCCGGCCGCAAATGCGACACCGGCAGCGAGAAGGACGATTAACGAAGCGCTTCCCATGGGTAGTGAGTTACTTTGCTCCGTACTAATATACCGATATTTAATCGCGTCACCAATTTTCTCCCCGCAAGCCCGCCGTGGCCATATCGACGAGGACATATCACCGCGCCGGGACAAAGGCTTGGAGCGGCTTCGCCGGCTTTACATGCTACCGCCCGGTCACAGCTCCGATCCCGAACTGGTTTCCCGACCGCACCGGCCGACCGCCCGCAAAGTCGATCTCCAGCATTTTTTCGCTTTGGACACTGTTATAGTGCTCGTCTTTCAGGGTCGTGAGTATGCGCCGGGTCTTCACGTCGATCACCTCTCCGCTCGAGGGATAGGCGTATTTTCCGTCAATGCTGAAGGTGACCCATCCCGGAAGGTCCTGCACGGGGATCGTAGTCAATTGCCGGTAAGGAGGTTTCGCGCTGAAGACGTGCAACCGCATATTGTGTCCGTCGCACAGCCAGATCTCCTTTTCGTCCGGTGTAAGTCCGATCCCATGACTCGGGTCGCCGTGTCGTTTGACATGTCCGGGCTCCCAACCCATTACCGCTATCTGTGCGATCTTCGTTCCTTTTTTCAGATCACCGACCTCGAACCCAAGGAGACTGTCCACCGTCACGAAGACCCGATCTTCCCGCCCGTCCACGGTAAATGGTCTGATATTGTTGGAGAACGGGCCGACTTTGCGAACCACCTCGTTGCGGCGCGCATCCCCGATAAACAACCAGGGGCTCGCGATGTCGTCGAGATACACGAGGTCGCCGTTCCGTCCGTAGATCGTGTTATGCGCCCGTTTGTATACCGGAATCTTCTTAATTATATTTCCGGTCTTGCAATCCACCACGTTCCAAAAGGCATTCTCCAGGGAAGGAAGCCACATCGTCAACCCGTCGGGCGAAACCGCCATCCGGTCGCATCCGCCGTCAAACTTTTTTTCCCACAGAATGGAGTCGGTTTCCAGATCGATCCGCTCCAGCGTCTCGAGCGTGCTCACATACAGCGAGTGCAGGGGGATGCTGACTGCAATCCCCTTGACATTTGAAGGCTCTCCGTTGCCGTGGTATCCTCGTGTGCGGATGCGTTTGACAAACCGGTGGTGGTTGTTGATATCGAAGACCAATACGCCGTGGCCGCCGAATCCTACATAGTCGCGAACGCCGGGGACCGCGACATATAAATACCGTTCCTGGGCCTGCAGGCCCGAGAAGCCCGCGACGATTAGGAGGACTGCCGGCAAATACCGCATGGAAAAAAGGATTTTGTCCGCCAATTTACCATTAATATCCAACCGGTGCACACCCCGCTGCCATCACTTTCCCGATCCCCGCTCTTGCTTCACCAGCTCTTACCCTCTTCCCCCTGCCGACTGCAACCGGATCGCAAGGGCGAGCAGTTCCTCCTCGCGCCGTGCTGCGGAAGTCACTCCGATTGTTCCGAGTTCATATTCCGTCAGCCCGATTACCCGGGCGGCGACGATCGGAGCATCCGGAGCGACAGCCATTAGCCCGAATCCAGCGGCCGTACCATCACCTGCCTTATCCATCCAATGGTATGCGGGTACCCTGGTTACCAGGCAAACGGATGCGGCTGGCACAGGATCCACCGTCCCGCTGGTTGTAAAATAGTAAGCCGTGGCGATAAAGCGTTTGACGTGCTGTCTGGTCTCGGCCGGCAGGTACCGCTCGAGCGCCCAGAAATTCCGGCTGCCAGCCAGGCGAATAGCCCTTTCGACGGGTACCGGCCCGGCATTATAGGCGGCCAGCACCAGCAACCAGTCCCTGAATTCCCGGTGGAGGTCGCGGAGATACAGCGCCGCTGCCCGGGTACTTTTGTAGTAGTTGGTGCGCTCATCCGACCGGTGGCTGACCTTCAGTCCCAGGTCCCTGGCCGTGGCTGCCATCAATTGCCAGGGGCCACGCGCGCCCACCCTCGATGTTGCAGAAGGCTGCAATTCCGACTCGATGACGGCGAGATAGCGTAGGTCGCCAGGCAGCTCATAGACCGCCATGACGGAATCAATGATCGTGAAGGGTCGGCCGCTCCGCTCCCGGACTAATCCGAGCTCCTCGTCATTATCCCGGAGGTATTTGGCGATAAATGGCTTCATCAGCCTGCCCGGCCGGGCAAAGGAAACTGAAAAACCGGTAGGGGAAACCGGGGACAATCCCGACGCAGCGGGCGCTGACCCGGAAGCTGGCGAGCCTGAATGACCGGTATAGGCGGCAGCCGGCCAGGCGATAGAAAGAAACGTACTGCACAGGGCAACGAATACTTGTGACTTCAACATCGTTTTAATTTTTGATGTAAAACAATGCCGGTCCCAGGTAATGGATTAAATTGAGCGAGGGTTCAACATAGAGTAGAGGCGGAGTTCCAGGTCCTGACCGTGGGTACGGAGGTAAGGCTTTTCATTCACGGTGGCCTTGACTAATCGGGGTAAAGATAGTGTCCCGATCCGGTATTTCATAGCTTTGCCAGACCGGAAATATACGACAATGAATCGTATACACTTATTATCAATTATTTACAAAATGAGCAATTTTTCAATACTACAGCAAATAGTTATTAACAGGAGGTCCACGAAGCCGGCCGCCTTTAATGGAAAGTCTATTCCGGACACCGTGATCCGACAGCTGCTGGAATTGGCAAACTGGGCGCCGTCGCATGGCCTGACCGAACCCTGGCGGTTCATTGTCTACACTGGCGAATCCATTTTGCGTTTTTGCCGCCAAAACGCCGAACAATATCGTCAAACGACTGACCCGGACAAATTTACCCCTGCCAAGTATGAAAAGCAGCTACATAACGGGGACTCTGCGTCACATTTGATCCTTGTTTATATGGAGCGAGGGTCAAACCCGAACATTACCGTTCAGGAAGAGCTTTGCGCCACAGCCGCGGCAGTAGAGAACATTCTTCTCGGTGCCTCCGCACTCGGCATCGCTGTTTTGTGGAGCACCGGGGGCACCGTGCTTCACCCATCCATGAAAGCGTGGTTGGGGCTGCGCGCCGAGGATATCGTCCTTGGCCTGTTGTACTTGGGTTATACCGACGATCTCCCACGGCCCGGCAAGCGATCACCTATAGACAATAAAACCCAGTGGATCAGCTAGTTATCTACTAATACCCCCGTCTGTTCAGCCCTGGTCTTTCAAAAATGAGGCGTTTTGCCGTTCAAAATGGGGAACCCTCCTGATATCCGCGGGCCGGAAAATGGATTGTTTTGTCTCATCAATTTATTTCACCACTAACAAAATCAAATTGTATGAGACCGATCGCTATTACGCTCCACCTGCTGGCTTTGCTGACTGTCCTTTCGTCTCGGGTTATCGCGCAAAACGGGCCCGCCGACAGCACCCATCTCTATATCGACGTCCACCACCTCGGCGCCGGCAAAGTCACTCCGGATGCCGTCGCTGCGGCGCACCAGAAAGACCTTGCCGTGGAAAAAAAATACAAGGTGACCTTCATCAAGTACTGGGTTGACGCCAGCAAGGGCGACGTGTATTGCCTCTCCTCGGCTGCCAATCCCCAGTCGATCCGGGCGACCCATGCGGAAGCCCATGGACTGTTGCCCGATGATGTCTACCAGGTGACTGATGGCCAGGAAGCGCTTTTACAGGGAAATAACAACCTTTACCTCGATATCCATGAGCTTGGCGCGGGGAATGTGACCGCAGCCGCGGTGGCGGCGGCTCACCAGAAGGACCTCGCCGTGGAACATAAATACGGCGTAAACTTTATCAATTACTGGGTCGACGAAAAGAACGGGACGGTCCTTTGCCTGTCGCAGGCCCCC
The DNA here is from genome assembly GCA_035572015.1 of Puia sp. GTDB lineage: Bacteria > Bacteroidota > Bacteroidia > Chitinophagales > Chitinophagaceae > Puia. The sequence continues at coordinate 4,990 of DATNBP010000144.1, forward strand.
GATTCCGCGGCGGTTGTCAATACGCACCGGGAAGCTCACGGTCTCATCCCGGTGTCGGTTGAGAAGGTGGTTCAGGGCCAATAACACCACCCTGGCTACCAGCAGCGGCTCGTCCCCCGGGGCGGGCCGTTATATTTCCTGTTCCGCAAGAAGCTGTCCGCAGACGCCTTCCCTGACTTCCGGCCTTATTCGACGATAGCCCGGTACCGCAACGCCGCCACCCCGTTCGAGAACTTTCTTTGCTCGAGCAATTCGAGCCCCACCTTCTCCGGAAACCCCGAGAAATAAGGCCTTCCCTTTCCGAGTAATACCGGCGTAATGGTCACGACAATTTCGTCGATAAGACCCGCCGCCAGCAAGGTTCCTGTCAGTTGACCGCTGCCAAGCAGCAACAGGTCGCCATCCACTTCAGCCTTCAGCCGCCGGATACCTTCGACCACCGGATCGCCGATTACGCGCGTGTTCCGCCAGGCGATGGAGGTCAGGGTTCTGGAAACCACTACCTTCAGCGCGGCATCGACCCATACCGCGTAGTCCACCATCCACTGCGGCCATTTCTCCGGCTGCTTTTTCACGTCGGGCCAGAATGGATCCATCAGCTCGTACGTTTTGCGCCCATAGATCGTCCCTGCCGCATCTCGGCACAGCTCCGCGACCAGTGTTGCGATTTCCGCATCCATCCTGATCCAGCTGATACCGCCGTTCAAATCCGCCATATAACCGTCGAGGGACATATGACCAAGTGAAATAATCCTTCCCAAACAAAGCAATTTTTTCGTTAATGGCTGTCAAAATTACCTTCACCGCAAATCACCGCCACCTCCGGAATCCGACATTTCCGGGGCTGGCTCCTTACCAATCATCCGTTCTGAACGGCTCGACCGGGAGTCCCTGTTTGCTGAATAAATTCCCGATTCCCGCATTGCTGAACTGATACCTTACGGCCACAGGTTTCTTTACCGCCTTTGACCACAGCAACAAGTCGTCGCCTTCTATTCTTCCTTCTGCCGGATAAAAGACACGATCATCACCCGCAACCATCAGCGTCTTAACGGCCGGCCCTTTTACCGTCAGGCCGCCGGGAGCATCGGCAAACCGGACAATCACCTTATCACCCTTCGTCTCCATGCCTGCAAACCGCGGGTTCTTATAATACAGACCGCTACGGTAATAGGTTTCCGCAAGCGCCCAGTTCGCCAGCCGCAGTCCCACGTCATGTTTGTCCTTGGGATGGATATCGGTCGTATCGTTGACGAGGTCGCTGACGACGACCATCCCGGTTCCTCCGACATCCTGCACTTTTTCCTCCTGTTCCCGCAGAAGGCTGGCCTGATCTTTTACCCCATAGGTGAAAGGCGCAATCTGAACATAATAAAACGGAAATTGCTCGTTCCAGGCCTTCCGCCATGCCCCGATCATCGTCGTCAACAGTCGTGCATAGGTTTCCGGTGCCACCACATTGGCCTCCCCCTGATACCACAATGCGCCGGCGATCCGGAATGGGGTCAACGGAACAATCATCCCGTTGTAACAATAACCCGGCAAATACGGCCACCCGTTATACGGCACCTCCTTTTTCTCACCCGCCTCCAATACCGGATCGTCCGTTACAAGCGCGCCAGGCGTCCAGACCTCCGCGGGTGTCCCGCCCCATGATACTTCGATCAGCCCAACCGGTACGTCCAGCGCTTTATTCAGTTCTTTGCCAAAAAAATATCCCGCCGCGCTAAAAGATTTCAACTCATTCGAGTCACAGACGGTCCATCGCCCGGGACAATCATCCTGCGGCGCCGTCGAGGTCGTCCGGGGAACGTGGAAAAATCGGATCTTTTCGTTATAACAGACGGGCAGCTCCGCTTTCACGTCCGGCATCCCCCAGGTCTCGCACATCTCCATATTCGACTGCCCCGAACAAACCCACACCTCGCCGATAAGAACATTCCTGAGTGTGATCACATTCCATCCGGCCATCGTAATCGTATACGGTCCCCCCGCTGCCGGGGTGCTGAGGGCGATCTCCCACCGTCCGTCCCGAGTTCCCTGAACCGAATCGGAGACCTGGCTCCATGACGGCGTGACAAATACCTTTTCTCCGGGTTCGCACCAGCCCCACAGTTTGACTGTGGACTGTTGTTGGAGGACCATATTATCCGATAAGACGTTTGGAAGCCGGACGTTCGCGAAACAGCAGCCGCCGCTCAGCAGCAACACGGCGAGAAGCCAGTTGGTTTTCATCCGAGGAAGATACCGAAATATTTCCAATCATTCGATAATTTGCACCTTCCCCATGCATCCCGAGCATCATAATCCGGCTTTTGACCTTGCGGTCCAATACGTGAATCAGACCTCGAGGTCGGTCTTTCTGACCGGCAAAGCCGGCACGGGGAAAACGACCTTTCTAAAATTCATCCGCGATAACTCGTTCAAGAAAATGGCAGTCACCGCGCCGACGGGAGTGGCCGCCATCAATGCGGGGGGAACGACGCTCCACTCCTTTTTCCAGTTGCCATTCGGCCCGTATCTGCCCGTTGCACAACCCTATTTTACTACACCGGCGGACAACAATAATTTTTCCGATCCCAACAGCCTTTTTCGCAACATCCGCTTCAACAGCGCCAAACGCGAACTGCTTCGTGAACTGGAGGTGCTGGTGATCGACGAGATCAGCATGGTAAGGGCCGATACCCTTGATGCGGTCGACGCCATCCTTCGCCATTTCCGGGAACAACCCGCACGCCCGTTTGGCGGCCTGCAAATGCTTTTTATCGGCGACCTCTTCCAACTTCCCCCCGTCGTGCCGCCGGCAGAATGGGAACTGCTTCAACGGTACTATGCCAGCCCTTTCTTTTTCGATGCAAAAGTTATCGCTCAGTTCCCACCCGCCTGCCTGGAGCTAAAGAAGATCTATCGCCAGAATGAAGCGCGCTTCATCCACCTGCTCAATAGCGTCCGAACCAATCGTGCGACCAGCGAAGAATTAGAAATGTTGGCCGACTATTACCAACCGGATTTCATTCCGCCGAAAGCAGACAATTATATTACACTGACTTCCCACAACGCAAAAGCGGACGCAATCAACAGGCAGGAATTGGACAAGCTGCCGGGCAGAACCTTTCGATTCAATGCTGCTGTGACCGGCGAGTTCAACGACAAGTCCTACCCCGCCGAACCGACGCTTTCGCTAAAAGAAGGAGCACAGGTCATGCTGATCAAGAACGACAAAGGCGAGTCACGCCGCTATTACAATGGGAAGATCGGCATTGTCGACCGGCTAAGCGCCGACCGGATCAGCATCCGTTTCTCCGACGAGCCGGATCAGCTGACCCTCGAAAAAGAGACCTGGAGGAATATCCGCTATCATTATAACAAGGAAAAAGACAGGATCGAAGAAGAGGAGCTGGGCAGCTTTTCTCAATACCCTATCCGGTTGGCCTGGGCCATCACCATCCACAAAAGCCAGGGTCTCACCTTTCAAAGGGCCGTTATCGATGCCGGTGAATCCTTTGCCGCAGGCCAGGTCTACGTCGCGCTCAGCCGCCTCACCTCCCTGGAAGGGCTCGTCCTCCGATCGCGCATCACGCCCTGGTCGATCCGCACCGACGCGAGGGTGGCCGCTTTCCTGGAAAACAACCCTTCCAACGAGATCGTCGAACAACAGCTCGAACAGGAACAGCTTTCGTATATCGGCAGCTCCTTGCTCGAGGCATTTGACTGGAACCCCCTGATCGAGTCCCTGGACATCCACTGCGAAGAGTTGCTCAACCATCGCTCCCGTCATTCCACCGGCCTCGATCTGGCACGGGCCTGGCTTGTGTACATCCGCCAACAGCAGGAGACGACCGAAAAATTTATCCGCCAGATCAATCAGCTGCTTCCCGACGCCGAAGCCGACGCCTGGCAGCGGTTGCACCAGCGTGTCGAAGCGGCCACAACCTGGTTTGCCCGGCGACTGGATGAGCACCTCCTCTCGCCGATTGCAGCGCACCTAACGGAGATCCGCAAACGGAAACGAATGAAGAAACAGGACCGCTCGCTCACTGCGCTTCAACTGGTCGTCACCCGAAAGCGCCAACAGTTGCTTGACGCGCTCCAACTCGTCACCGGTCTCCGCCAGGGCATCAGCGCAACCCGACTCCTCGATGACCTGGCCAAAAGGCGACGCTCCCGCGAAGCCAATGCTACCGACGCCGCGCCATCCGACCCCGCGACCGCCTCCAACACTTCCAGCCCCTCCAACACTACCAGCGCCTCCAACACTACAAGCGCTTCCAACACTTCCAGCCCCTCCAACACTACCACCGCCTCCAACGCTACCAGCGCCTCCAACACTTCCAGCCCCTCCAACGCCACCCCCAGGTCACCCAACTCCCCCGTCGCCAAACGACCCAACTTCCCAAGCGCCGCGCGCGACACCCCGCCGCCTCCACTCCCAAAGGGAAGCACCCGTCGCATCAGCCTCCAACTTCACCAGCAAGGATTGCCAATTGCAGAGATCGCCGCGCGCCGAAATCTCGCGGTCAGCACCATCGAAACCCATCTCGCCAGTTTTATACCCACAGGCGAGGTCAATATCAAGGCTTTAGTGCCGGAAAATAAGATCTTTCCCATCTTAACCGCCATCCGCGAAATCGGCGCCGCCGCCCTTGGCCCGTTGAAGAACCACCTTGGCGACGACTATTCCTTCGCCGAGATCCGCGCAGTGCTCCAATATTCCAAACAATTGCCTTCCCCCTAGTCAATCTCCCATGCATCCATCCCAATCTGCTTCCGACCTATCACCACCATCCACCACCTCCTCCTCACCCACACCCGGCCCAAACTCCGCGCCCCACCATCCACCACCTCCTCCTCACCCGCACCCGGCCCAAACTCCGCGCCCCACCATCCACCACCTCCTCCTCACCCGCACCCGGCCCAAACACCTCGCCCTACCATCCACCACTCCTCCTCACCCACACCCGGCCCAAACTCCGCGCCCCACCATCCACCACCTCCTCCTCACCCGCACCCGGCCCAAACACCTCGCTCGCTCCCCCCAGCCCATTCCACTAACAACCACCCCTACCCCATCTTCGCCCCTGGGTGTCCTGCAACCGACGAGCCGCCCTTCTTTCGCGGGGGATCAGCGCCCCGCCGCCCAATCCCACATTCGCTCACCAACCCTCCCCTGCCCCTCAATAGGAGAAAGAAAAGCGGCGAGGGGGTTCGCAGGACACCCCCCTATTCACTCCGCAACGACTTAACCGGGTTAGCCAACGCCACCCTGACCGCCTGGAAACTGACTGTCGCCAGCGCGATCAACAACGCGACCACGCCCGCCAGCAGAAAGACCCACCACTCGAGCCCGATGCGGTACGCAAAATTCTTCAGCCATTCATGCATCGCCCAGGCTGCCAGCGGCGTCGCCGCGACAAAGGCAACCATCACCAGCAGCAGGAAGTCCCGCGACAACAACGCGAACAGCGTCCCGGCCTTCGCTCCGAGCACTTTTCGGATCCCAAACTCCTTTGTCCGTTGCTCCGCCGTAAACATCGCCAACCCCAGCAATCCCAGGCACGAAATGAAGATCGCCAGCGCCGCAAAGCAATTGGCCAACCCGTGTACCACTTCCTCGCTCCTGTACAAATTCCGGTATTGCTCGTCCGCAAAGACATACGTGAACGGGAATCTGGGATTCAGCTCCCTGCACAACGTCTCGAGACTTTTCAGCGCCGCTTTTGTTTGCCCCGGCTTGGTCCTTACCAGCGCATTCCCCCAGTCTTCCGATTCTCCAAATCGGATGATCAGCGGCCGGATGGGATCATGCAGGGAATTGAAATGAAAATTCCGCACCACGCCGATGATCGTTCCTTTCTTGCCCCAGAAGGTCAGCCGTTTCCCGATGGGATCGGTATACCCGATCCGCCGGGCAGCTTCCTCGTTGAGCAGGTAGCCCACGGTGTCGGTACCAAAGGCCGGGGAGTATTCCCGGCCTGCCACTAACTGCAAGCCGACCGTTTTGATATAATCATACCCGGCGGATGTATTCGTAAACATGATCGTATTGTTGGGGTCCTTCCCGTCCCAGTCCACGCCCAGCGTTCCGTTCTCGATATCGGTCGGTGACTGGGAGGCCCTGCTGACCTCCGCGATCCCGGGCATCGAAAGAGCCTCCTGCTTGAAGACTTTGTATTTGCCCGTCAGGTCTCCTTCCAGGGGGATCGACAGCAGGTTTTCCCGGTTATACCCCAGGTTGACCGACTGCACAAAGTCCACCTGTCCGGATACGACCAGGGTGCCGATGATCAGCACGATCGACAGCATAAACTGGAAAACGACCAGCCCCTTCCGGAACCAGGCCGTCGCGGGACTGAACCGCAAGGTCCCTTTCAACACCCGGATGGGCTGAAATCCGGACAGGAAGAGCGCGGGATAGCTGCCTGACAGAAGTCCCGTAAAGAGCGTGAGTGCGGCCAGGCTAAGCCAGAACGACCCCGATGCGAATGGAAAACTGATCTGCTTTCCGGTAAGCTGGTTGAAGGCGGGCAGCGTCGCCAGCACGATTCCGATGGCCAGCACGACCGAGATCATCGCAAGCAGCACAGCCTCCCCCATGAATTGACGGATCAACGCCGGTCGCACGGCGCCGACCACTTTTCGGATGCCGATCTCTTTGGCCCGTTTGACTGACCGCGCCGTCGTCAGGTTCATGAAATTGATACACGCAATACAGAGGATAAAGATGGCTACAAGGCTGAAGAGCCGGACGTACTCGATCCTTCCGCCGGCAATCTTGCCGTTGATGATCTGGCCATGGAGATACATATCTCCAAAACGCTGGATGCCCAACTCGATGCGGAAGCTCTTCGACATGTATTTGTTGTACTTTTCCAGGAAATGGGTGATCTGGTGGTCGAAGGCAACCGGATTGGCACCTTTGCGGAGCAGCAGAAGGGTTTGCGGGCCGTTATTTCCCCAATCTTTCGCCCAGCTGTTATCATCCAGGTAGGCGAACCAGTTCATCACGAAGTCGAATTTATCCGAGGTTGTCGTTGGAAGGTCCTCGAAGACCGCCGTAACCTTCAGGTCCCGACGGTTCTCGTTCCGGATACTTTTCCCGATGGCCGCTTCCGGGCTGCCGAAGAAAGCAATGGCCATTTTCCGGCTGATCGCGAGACTGGCGGGCGATGCCAGCGCATCTTCCTTCGTTCCTTGCAGCAACGGGTAACTGAACATCCGGAAAAAATCCGTCCCCGCCTCGGCGCCCTCCTCCTTCAGGATCTTGTCCCCGACCTGAAAGGTCATCCTGTCCCCGTTATTGTAGCCAACCGCCATTTCGACCTCCGGCAATATTTTTTTCATCTCAGCAGCCAGCACCCCCGGGGTATAGTGACCCGATTCGATCTTACCGTCATAATATTGCCGTTCGTACACGCTGTACAGCCGGTCTCCCCGGGCGTGGAAATTGTCCACAGCCTGCTCATCCCTGATCCAAAGGAGGATAAGGAGGCTGCAAGCCATCCCGATGGCAAGTCCGAAAATATTCAGGAAACTATACCCCTTTTGCCGCCATAAGCCACGAATGGCCACCTTGAAAAAGTTCTTGATCATGTAAAGCTGCTTTTGTGTACATAGTGGACGCACGAACGGAAGAAATGTTGCAGGGCCATGAAGGCTATTTTAACATTTCCATAACAACTATTGCGACGTCTTAAAATAACTATTGCGTTTCAGAAAGGTCAAACCCGGAACTAAAACACTTTTATGCACCGTTTTTCCGTCCTCCTTGCTATCCTAATCTCCGCCCTACTCGCCGGCTGCAGCAGCTCCCGGAAGAATTTCGTCCCCTTCACACGCGATCTCCGCACCAAACTGGAAAAGGAGAATATCGACCTCCGCCAGGTCCAGTTCTATGTAGACCAGAAACTGATCCTTTCCCGCAATATGGGAGACCAGAAGGTGGAAGTAAGATCGGGTGTCGTGCGCCTGGAGAACGGCCAATATATGAACGATGTCATCATTCCCGCCTTTACGCCGGGCATCTGTGACAATGCCGATAACGACAAGCTGATGATCAGCTTTGAAAAGGGGAACAATGACCTGGCCTTTGGCCCGGGTAGCGGCTACACCTTCAATGACTATGTCCTTTACGGGACCGAGTGGCGGAACGGAACCGCGGCGGTCACTTACGACTCCAACAAATTCAGAGCTCGATGCGGAACCTGCTCCGATGTCGCATCGGCGACGCTGGTAATCCGCAAAAGAACCCTCGATAAAATGGAAAGGAAAAGCCGGACGCTCAAAGGCCGGACCGTCTCCAAATAGCTACATGACACCGCCGTTGTCCAACTCACTGAGCACGTCCAGTCGGCCGTCGGAGATGGTCAATACCTTGAGGAAGAAGGAATTCGTAATCTGGACGGTATAGAAGGAACCTGAACCGTTATCCACCCTGGTTACCAAACCGATCCGGTACCCCGGGAACCGCCGGTGAACAAGGTCGGTTGCCTCCCTGGGGACGTCCTGGCCGCCAAAATAGGTCACTGAATACCGGAATGCGCCCTGCCGGCTAAAAAAAGCGTACCGCGCATGCAGGTCCTGTACAAACGAGACTTTGTAGCCATCCGCCCATTTGAACCAGTACTCCCCTGCGGCTGCCGCCCGGAACCTGTGGTGGAACTGTCGGCAGGCTCTTGCGCTCAACTCATTGATCGGGACATTACTACTGAAATGATCACCGGGATCGCTGTACTTTACACCGACACCAGCCTGCTGGCCGGCAACAAGAAGCGGTATCGCGAATACCCCCAAAAGGAGGGGGCGGATTAAAGCTGGTTTCATAGCGGGAATACTTTAGCGTTGATCGGCCGGCGGCCTTCCTGAAGTTAACAATTTCTTAATGCCCGAACAAAAAAATCATGCGTTATCTTGAGCGTTTTTTTTCGCCTCTGCCCAGCCCCGGAAAAAAATTCCCGAACTTTGAGGACCACATCTATGTCAAGGAAACGAACCCCGAGGCTTCTTGCCGGGTACACCCATCACAACAAAGTCCGCCTCGTCCGCGGCGGCGAGGATTACTTCACTACACTCGTACAACTCATCGATCAGGCGCGCAATATCATCCATCTTCAGACGTATATTTTTGATGCCGACGAAACCGGCCTGCTCGTCTCCGCCGCCCTGCTGCGCGCTGCAAGCCGCAAAGTCCAGGTTTTTATCCTTCTCGACGGCTATGCCTCCCAACACCTCTCCCGCGAGGTCATCAAAGAATGGAAAACCGCGGGCATTCGGTTCCGCTGGTTTTGGCCGTTATTCAAAAGCCGCCATTTTTATCTGGGCCGCCGCATGCACCACAAGGTCGTCGTCGCCGATGCTGCCTTGGGTATATCGGGCGGGATCAATATCAGTGACCGGTACAACGATATCGGAGGTCAGCCTGCCTGGCTGGATTATGCGCTGCTGGTCGAAGGACAGGCTGCCATGCGGTTGCACGTAATCTGCCGTGACATGTGGACCAAAGCATACTGGCGGCCAGGCAAGCCGGAAGGCACTCGCTTTCCCCACCTGCCCGGGGTCACCCCCGACCAGGAATGCCTGGTGCGTGTAAGGCGCAACGATTGGGTTCAGGGCAAGAACCAGATTTCCCGCAGCTACCTGGAAATGTTTCGCCACGCGCAATCCCACGCCACCGTCCTTTCCGCCTATTTCCTGCCCGGATTGATCCTGCGCAAACAAATGGCGCAGGCCGCCAGACGGGGTGTGAACATTCGCATCGTCGTTGGTGCTGTTTCGGACGTCAGGATTGCCCGCCTCGCCGAACAATACATGTATCGGTGGCTGTTCGCCAATAAAATGGAAGTATACGAATACCAGGGCACCATCCTGCACGGCAAGATGGCCGCCTACGACGGAGTATGGATGACCAACGGGTCCTACAACCTGAACCGGATAAGCGCCTATGCCAGCGTGGAGTTGAACATGGATGTACGCAATAAGACATTTGCCGAACTCGTCGAAGAGGAACTGAACAGGATCATCGTCAACCATTGCGTCCGCATTACCCCCGAAAGGTACTTCAGGCATACCGGCTGGTTCCGGCGCCTCCGGCAGAGGATCGCCTATGAGATCATTCGCCTGATTTTTTTCCTCTTCACCTTTTATTTCAAACAGGAAAAAGAATCCAAAAGCTCCTGACCTCCCGCCGCAACTATTTACCTTCGATCCGTCGCACATAAGCCTTTATCGATTCCGCATTCCAATTCCTCCATCGCCCGCGCTGGACGACGAACCGGTTGTCTTCCGGCGCCTCCAAAAAATAGTGGAATACGAAGGGTGCCCGGGGATCCCGCCACCCCTGCATCTCCCCAAATCGCAGGACATTGAAGGTTAGTTTGCCCTGATAGCGGCCGACCGTA
>DATNBP010000145.1:0-11534 GCA_035572015.1 Puia sp.
TCGACGACCTTCTGATCAAAAACATGGAAAAGAAGGGTTACCACACCAAAAACCTCACGCTTCTGCCGGAGGGCAAGGCGTGGCTGCTCGTGGAATTCGACGGGGACAGCAAACAGGAGTCCGATGCCAGGTGCCGGGCCATGATGGCCAAACTCAAGGGAAAGAAGGATGCGCCTTGCATGAGCCTGTTCGACGATCCGGAACAGGAGACGATGCTATGGAAGATCCGCGAATCGGGCCTGGGAGCCACGGCCTGGGTGCCGGGCGAGCCTATCACCGAAGAAGGCTGGGAGGACACAGCCGTACCGCCGGAAAGACTAGGCGAATACCTCGTCGCCCTGAAAAACCTTTTCAAGAAATACGGCTGGGATATTCCGTTATACGGCCATTTCGGCCAGGGATGCGTACACTGCCGCGTTCCCTTCGACCTGATAACGCCGGAGGGCCTCGACCAATACAAACAAATGACTGAAGAGGGTGCGCGGCTGGTAGTGAGCTTCGGCGGCAGTATTTCAGGCGAACACGGCGACGGCCAGTCGAAGGCCGACCTGCTCGAATATATGTACGGCCCCGAGCTGTTGCAGGCGTTTCGGGAGTTCAAACAAATCTGGGATCCGGACTGGCGGATGAATCCGGGCAAGATGACCGAACCCTACGGTCAGCTTCGCAACCTCCGGACCGGGGCGCAATATCACCCGACGGAGCCCGCGACCCACTTCCATTATCCCGAGGATACCAAGCGGTTCAGCCGCGCTATGATGCGTTGTGTGGGCATTGGCGAATGCCGCCGGACAAAGGAAGGAACCATGTGTCCCAGCTACCGTGTCACCATGGAAGAAACGCACTCGACCCGGGGACGCGCCCGCATCCTGTACGAGATGCTGATGGGCGACGCCGTTAAAGGCTGGAACGACCGCCACGTGAAAGAGGCCCTCGATCTCTGCCTTTCCTGCAAGGGATGCAAAGGAGACTGCCCGGTCAACGTCGATATGGCGACATATAAATCGGAATTCCTGTCCCATTATTATAAAAGCCATACCCGTCCCCGGTCGGGGATCGCCTTTGGGATGATCTACTGGTGGTCGCGCCTCGCCGCGCTCGCGCCGCGTATCGCCAACTTCTTTACGCAGACGCCGGGGTTTGCCGGTTTCAGCAAATGGCTGACGGGGGCGGACCCGCATCGCAAGATCCCGAAATTCGCGAGCACGACCTTCAAGCACTGGTTTTTTAACAAGCGCCGGCCCGCAGCGCCCCGTCCGTTGAGCGACGGACATCCGGGCAGACCCTCCCTGGGCGACCGGCTTCAGCCGGGCGAACGGCCACCCGTGATCCTCTGGGCGGATACGTTCAATAACTATTTCTTTCCCGATACGCTGAAGGCCGGAGTGGAAGTGCTCGAAGCGGCCGGGTACCGGGTCGTAGTACCCCGCGCTTCGCTTTGCTGCGGCCGGCCGCTCTATGACTACGGAATGTTGAACAAAGCGGAACGGCTGTTGCGCCGGAGCCTCGACGAACTCAGGGAAGAAATCCGGAACGGTATCCCCATCGTCGGCCTCGAGCCCAGCTGTGTGGCGGTCTTTCGGGATGAGTTGACAAATATGTTCCCCGACGATGAAGACGCCGCCCGGCTGAAAAGTCAAACCTTCACCCTTGCCGAATTCCTCGGGAAAAAGGCGCCGCAGTTCAAGCCCGCGGCGCTGCCAAACGAGATACTCGTTCACGGGCACTGCCACCAGAAAGCAATCATGAAGATGGATGCGGAAAAGGAACTGTTTGATAAAATGAAGTTGAATTACAAGATCGTCGATTCCGGTTGCTGCGGCATGGCGGGAAGTTTTGGATATGAAAAGGGGACCCATTACGACGTCAGCGTGGCGGCGGGCGAACTGGTGCTCCTGCCGGCGGTGCGGAATGCGACCCGCGATACCATCATACTGGCTGACGGGTTCAGCTGTCGCGAACAGATCCTGCAGCAGACCGACCGGAAACCGCTGCACACGGCGGAAGTCCTGCAGCTTGCATTGAGGCAGGGGCAGACTTCGCTTGTTCCCACCGAGCCCGCAAAAAAGGAAAGATCACAAAAATGAGCATATGGAGAGCCAGCTATTGAACGACGGACCGGAAAAGACCTTCGCACTGATCTTACAATACGGGGAAGAAGCGATGACGGAGCTGAAGAAATTCGCAGCCCGCGAAAAGCTCTTCGCGTGCCGCTTCACGGCCATCGGCGCTTTCAGCGACGCCGAAGTCGGTTTTTTCGATTTTTCGGTAAAGGACTACCGGCACATCCCGATCACCGAACAGACGGAAGTGCTGAGCATGGTAGGCGATATCACGCAATATGAAGATCAACCGCAGGTGCACGCGCATGTGGTGCTGGGCAAGCGCGATGGAACCGCGCATGGCGGCCATTTGCTGAAGGGCACGGTCCATCCCACGCTGGAGGTCATCCTCACGGAGTCGCCGGTTTGGATGAAAAGGCGGCGCGATGCAAAAAGCGGGCTCCCGTTGATCGAATTGTAAGGACATGAATACAACGACAAACCCGGCGCCGGGGGGGCCGGGGAAGTTTTCTCCCTGGACCTCGGGCGCCAAGACCGGCATCGGAAGAGCGCTCAACGCCGGATCCCACCTGAGTTTCACGATCGGTAAAGGGGTGGTGAACGAAGTCTATTTTCCCCGCGAGGATACCGCCTGTATCCGGCAGTGCGGATTCGTCGTAACCGGTGGGGCGGGATTCTTTTCGGACGAGTGCACGGATGCTTCGCAAAGGGGTGGCATGATCCAGCCGGGGATCCCTTTTTATGCGTTGGAAAATGAATGCCGTCGGGGTAAGGAGGTCTATTACCGGCTGCGCAAAGACATATTCGCGGATCCGCAGCGCGTCACCCTGTTGCAGCGCGTAAGGTTCCAGCGCGGCGACAAAAACAAGCACCGGCTCTCCTTGTATGTATTCGTTACTCCCCATTTGCACAACAGCGGCGCGCAGAATGATGCCTGGGTCGGCGAGTACAAAGGTGTGACCATGCTGTTTGCGGCCGGCGGTGGAATTGTGCTCGCGATGGCCTGCGACATCGGGTGGTCGGAGCGGACGGTCGGCTTTATCGGGACTTCGGAAGGGCTCGCCGATCTCCGGGCGAATGGCAGGCTGACCGCACAGTATGATTCCGCCGGGCAGGGCAACGTGCAGCTTTGCGCGGCGCCGGCATTGCCACAGGATGCGGAAGAGTTCATGCTGGCGATCGGATTTGGGAATACGGCCGACGGCGCCGCGCATCAGGCACGGTCAAGTCTTCTCGGAGGGTTTGCGGCGGCCAAAAAACTCTATATCGGCGAATGGTCCGGCTGGCAGCGGCATGTCTGGAAGAAGGGCGCCAAAAGGACGGCGAAGGGCCGGTACCTGAAAGAAAGCACGGCCGTATTGTGCATCAGCGAAAGCCGCAGCTATCCCGGCGGGATCATCGCAAGCCTGGCGATACCCTGGGGCGAGGTGCAGGGGATCAACGAAGGCATGGGCTATCATCTCGTCTGGCCGCGAGATCTCGTCGAGAGTGCGTGGGGTTTCCTTGCGCTGGGGGCAAATGCGGATGCGCTGCGTATCCTCAATTATATTTTCGCGACGCAGGATGCGGACGGCCATTGGCCGCAGAACATGTGGCTGGACGGGTGCGCGGACCTGACCGGCCTGCAGCTGGACCAGGTGGCCCTTCCCATCTTATTACTGGATTCCTGTCACCAGGAAGGACTTATATCGAAAAGCCAATGGAAGCGTTATGGTCCCGGCTTGCGCAAGGCCGTCGATTTTATCCTCCAACACGGCCCCATGACGGAACAGGACCGCTGGGAACAGCAAGCCGGTCTGTCCGTTTTTACGGTGGCTACCGAAGTGGCAGCGCTGGTGGCGGCGGGCGCTTTATTCGAGGACCTGGGGGATGACGCGACAGCCGCCCTTTGCCGGTGCGTCGCCGACGACTGGAATGGCCAGATCGAGGATTGGACCTATGTGCGCGACACGGAGGCGGCTAAGCGTTACGGTGTCGAAGGGTACTATGTCCGCATCAATCCCATGCTCGCTCCGATCCAGGAGGTAAAAGACCGGAATCTGGCCATCCGGCACCGGTACCGGGACGCGGAGACACCGATCGGCGAGGTGATCAGCGGCGATGCGCTGGCGCTCGTGCGGTTTGGCTTGCGGCGGCCGGACGACCCACGGATACTCAACACCATCAAGGTCATCGACGGCGAATTGAAACACGACCTGCCGGCGGGTCCGTGCTGGCGGCGCTTCACCAAAGACGCTTACGGCGAAGACGACGCCGGCCACCCTTTCGTGCATAGCGGTTGCGGCCGTTGCTGGCCGTTGCTTACCGGCGAGCGGGCGCATTACGAAATTGCGGCCGGAAACCTCAAGACCGCCGTCACCCTCTTTCGAACCATGGAGGGCCTGAGTCACCAGGGGCTACTGCCCGAGCAAGTGTGGGACGGGGACGACCTTCCGCAGCAAAACCTGTACAGGGGGCGCTATACCGGCTCTGCCATGCCATTGACCTGGGCGCAGGCCGAGTACCTGAAGCTGGCGGTGTCGATCCGGCGGAAAAAGATCTTCGATATGCCGGTTCATACCCGCGACCGGTATCTCGGAGGAAAAAAATAGCCCGGAGCTTCATACTTTTGCGCCATGCCGATTAAGAATATTTTGGTTGCGGCCGACGATAGCCCGGATTCGCGAAAGGCAGCAAAATTTGCCTTCGAACTTGCCCGCGTCCTGCATGCCAGGATCGGGCTGGTCAGCGTCGTCAACAAAGGCCGGGAGTTGGTGAACCCCGACCTCGGCGTCAGTTTTGAGGAAAAGCGGGCGGCGCTGTACCAAAATGCACAGACCGTGATCAACCAATGTATCGGGCTATACGGAGACGGGATAGCCGTCATCCCGTTCGCCCCGGAAGGATCGCCCGGCAAAGAAATCCTCAAGCTTGCCGCCGAATGGCCGGCAGACCTGATCGTTCTCGGCACCCACCTCCATGGAAAAATAGAATTGTTGTTGCAGGGCTCACTGACCGAATACCTTATCCGCCATGCCGTCGTACCCGTCATCGTTGCGCCGCCGGGTATGCGCTGAGGCGGCTTATTCCAAACGCTTCAAACGAAACAGCAACTGCTGAACCGCTTCCTGTGCGTCGTCAATGATACTCTGCGAAAATGATTCGGGGAACAGTTGCTGCCGGTTGTCTTCTACGCGCTGATAGAACGCCTCGATATGTTTGATATGGTCTTTTGGCCGGATTGTCTCTGGTATGACGATCTCGAGCGTTCCCTGCAACGAAAAACTCGTTTCCACGAGCCGGTCCGTGATCTCCACCAGCGAATCGATCGCCTGGTCCAGCGAGATGTGGGCTTCATAGCTGCCTCTGCCGGTGATCGACCAGTGGATAAGTTTTAGTGAGTTTCGGAAGGAGATCATTTCTCCGAGAAAGGAGGCGACGGTGTTTTTGGATTGCCTGTTTGCCATAATGTTGGTGCGTTTGTAAATGTTGCCCTACGTTCGCAATTGCCGTGCCCGGTCAGGGCTACAAAAGACCGCTTTGCCGCACCCTAACCTACATTGGCCGCAATCCTGGGGAAAATTTTCCCCAGCGCCGACCTCAAACGGGGAGGTGCAGGCGACGGAGCTCCATTACAGCCCGGGCCTTTTCCGGCCTGTTTTTTGTCGCTGAACTCCTACCTATCCGCCGTTTGCCCATCAGAACCCTACTGTGCCATGATTAAAGCCTGTCGACTGCTCTTCTTACTTTTTTTGCCGCCGCCTGTGTTTGCCCAGCAGGATACCACGCCTGCATTGAATCAACTTTTGAGTCTGTCTGTAGAGCAATTGATGAACGTAAAGGTCGTCACTGCCTCGGGCTTTGCGCAAACGACAGCGCAAGCGCCCTCCACGATTACAGTGATCACGGCTGCCCAGATCCGGGAACGCGGCTACGAGCAGTTGGAAGACGCGCTGCGCGACGTTCCGGGGATCGATATGGTCCACATCAACGGGTACGCGCCTACTTTGATCTATTTTCGCGGAATGTATGGCGCCGAGAACCTTCGCGCTCTCCTGATGATCGACGGCATTGCGGAGAACAATATCCTTGGCAGCAACGACATGGCGGGCCCTGCCTACAGCCTGCATGACGTCGATCGCATCGAGATCATCTGGGGTCCGATCTCCGCCTTATACGGGGCCAATGCGTTCGGCGGCGTCATCAACATCATCTCCAAAAAAGGAGCGCAGATCGCGGGTGTCCACGCCGAGGCGGGACTGGGGAGCTATGACACCCGATTCGAAAAGCTGGATGCCGGTTTCCGGAAAGGCCGCTGGGAAGGCGCCGTGGCGGGAAGCCTGTATTTTACAGAAGGGCCGGTTTTTTCCAACCGCGATCCGCATTACAATGCTTCCTTTGTCGACAATGCGCTCTCCTATAAAGGGCAGCTCAGCTACCACGCGGGCGCGGGCACGACGACGATCGGCTACCGCAGCTACCGGACGCCGGGAGGCTGGGGGACGTATTCGAACAGCGCCACCCGATATTTCGGTCTTCCTTCCCAAGGCTACGACAACCTGGGTCTCGTCGGCCTTGTCCAGCGCAATTTTCTGGGAAAGCGATCCGGTGTCGACGATCCCTATCTCCGAACGCTCTATCTGCAGGAGGAGTACGAGGTATCGCCAAAGTTCAACGTCCTGGGTCGCTTCAGCTATCGCGAAACCGGCGTTGCCGACGACTCTTATATCCTTATCACGACAAACGGCACCCTGATGCAGCGCTTCCCGATCGTCACCGCCTCCAACCGGATAAGCGGCGAGCTGTCCGGCAGATACCGGATCGGCGACAAGGCGCAATTGGCTGCCGGCCTGTCCTTTTACCAGGACAACGTGGAGCGCGGCGAACGTGCTTTTACGTACGACCCTGCCGTTCAACTGGCAGACGGCAAAGACAGCGTGACCGACCTGCACCCGAAACTGCTGCCCCGCGCGTACGACATCCGTAATAATTTCGGAAGTTATGCCCAGTATGTCATCGCGACGCCGTTTCTCCACAAAACCACTTTTACGTTGGGCGCGCGGTATGACTATAACAGCTATTTCGGTTCTGCCTTCAGCCCCCGGCTGGCCATTGTCAACGAATTGAGTAAACAGCTGACCCTGAAGCTGCAGGTTGGCCGCGCATTCCGCGCCCCCACGGAGCTGGAGATCTACCAGACAGGGCGCAACTTTAAACTGGAGACTGAAAAGATCACTTCTTTTGAAGCCAATGCGGTGTATATGCCGGCAAGGTGGGTCAGTATCGGTGTCAACCTCTTCCGGAACGAACTGAGGGACGTGATCTTTCTCTCGGGTCTCTCCGGCCTGAACCCGAACAAGAACCCGGGCGAGATCAATGTCGACGGCTTCGAGGCCGAGCTGAAGATCCAGCCCGTCGCGGCGCTACTCGCCTGGGCCAATTTTACCTGCCAGGATGCGACAGGAAAGAACCTCACGACGCATATCTCCGGCGTGGTGCCGGATGTGGCAAAAGTGAAGGGTAATCTTGGGCTGACCGTTCACCTGAACGAATACGTCTATTGTACGCTGGCGGAAAATTGGGTCGGCCGGCGGCCAAGCCCCAGGACCGACCCTTACGGCCCCGTATCCGGGTACGCCTTAACCAATTTCGTATTCGGCACCACGAAGTTGTTCTCGGGCCATGTCAGCGCCAGCCTCGACATTCACAACCTGTTCAACACGAAATGGCTCGACCCCGGTTTCCGTACGGCTGACGGCCTGGTATATGCTACGGTGCTGGAACAGCCCGGTTCGAATGGGATCATCAAGCTAGGGATCAGCTTATGAAGAAGTTGGTCGCATATGCCATTATCATAGTCGCGCTATTGACCGGTTTCGGGATACCGGCGGCAGCGCAGGGTGAAGATCTCGAGACCAACCTCAAGGCGGCATTCCTTTACAATTTCACGAAATATATCGACTGGCAACTGGGGCCCGACGACGCACAATTTGTCATTGGGGTTGTCGGAATGAGCGAGGTGGAAAGGGCGCTGGAGCAGATCGCCCGCACCAGCACTGTGAATGGCAGGCGGATCGTCGTCCGGCACATCGACCGGCTGGAGGAGATCGGTGGTTGCCAACTGCTCTTTATCGCCCGCGATCGCCGGGCCGGGTTGCGCGAGATCCTGTCGAAAGTGAACCGCGGCGAGATCGCCGTAGCGGAAGAAAACGGCGCCGCGAGAGAGGGGGCCGGATTCAACTTTGTCCTTGCCGGCGAGAAACTGAAGTTCGAAGCGAACATGCGGGCCCTGTCTTCCAGTGGCCTGAAAGTGAGCTCGCAATTATTAAAACTGGCGATTATTGTTAAAAAATAAGCGGTGACGGCCTTTAACAACATATCGATCCGAAACAAACTGGTCCTGATGCAGGTCTTTACGAGCGCGCTCGTATTGGGCATTTTTGCGACTTTTTATATCATTACCGAAATCCAGAATTATAAAAACCGGAAAGCCAAGGACGTCCAGAGTATCGCCGCCGTCGTTGCGCAAAACAGCGCCTCGTCGCTCCAATTCCAGGATAACCAGGCGGCACAGGCGACACTTGCGGAGTTGCACGCCGTTTCACCGGATGTCGTCTATTCGGCCATCCTCGACCAGGATCACCATGTCTTTGCCTCGGTGGGCCGCGCAGGTTCGGACACTGCTTTGTTCCGGGAATACCGCAACAGCGTCGGCGCATTCTTTTCGGCCGGTACGCTGATCGTCGTCCGCACCATCAGCAATAACACCGACAAGATAGGCAGCATTTATCTGCAGGTGCGGCTCAATGAACTGGCGCGGATGAGGTCGTATCTGTTCCGCCTCGCTATGGTCCTGTCGGGTATCGCAGTGTTGGCGGCTTTCCTCATTTCCTTCGTGCTTCAGACCTATATCTCTTCCCGGCTCCTGGCGCTGGTGCGTACGATGCGGCGGGTGGGCGACACGGGGGACTATACCCTCACGCTGGCAGACGAGGGTACGGATGAGATCAGCGTCCTGATCAGCGTGTTCAACAGCCTGCTGCTGCAGATCCGCGAGAACGAACGCCGCAAGGACGAATTTATCGGCGTGGCCAGCCATGAGCTCAAGACCCCATTGACCAATGTCAAGGGCTATCTTGAGATCCTCCGGTCGATGGAAGAACGGAATCCCCAGCGCCAATTGGTGGATCGGGCATTTTTGAACGCCGGCAAGCTGGAAAAGCTTATCGAAGACCTGCTTGACGTGACTAAGATCCAGACCGGACAGATGCAGTTGAACCTGACGGAATTCGACTTCGATGAGCTGGTGAGTGAAACGATCGCTTCAGCGCAAATGCTGTCAAAGGACAGGCCGATCGTCTTCGAGGCCAAAGCGGCGCGGCAGGTCCGGGCGGACCGGCAACGCATAGAACAGGTGCTCGCGAACCTGTTGTCCAATGCGGTCAAATATTCGACGGATGGTAAACCGATCGTCGTCACCGCCGTGGCTACCGGGGGTGACATCATTGTGGAGGTCGCGGACCAGGGTGAAGGTGTTCCCGCGGGTGAAGAGAATGCCATATTTGGCCGGTTTTATCGGGCCAAGGGGGTGTCGCAGCATATTTCGGGATTTGGACTGGGTCTTTATATCTGCCGCGATATCATCCAGCGGCACCGGGGGCGGATTTGGGTGCGGAACCGTGAGGACGGCGCCTCTTTCCTGTTCCAACTGCCCATCGCGGGCCCCGACTTTAAACAACAACATTCGTCCACTAAAAGCAGCATGTGATGAAAAAGGTCCTGGTAGTTGATGACGACACGGATATCCTCGAACTGGTAAAGCTGGCATTGACCATGAATGGGTTGGAGGTATCCGTTCTTTCGCGGTGGGAAAGGATTGACGACACCATCAGGGAATTTATGCCGGGACTGATCCTGCTGGATATATCGCTCGGTACAGCCGACGGCCGGGAGATCTGCCGCAAACTTAAAGCTGCGGAAGCGACAAAGGATATCCCGGTCATCCTTTTTTCCGCCAATATCGAGTTTCAGAAGGGGATCGACCAATACCAGGCGGAGGGTTTTATTGCCAAACCATTCGAGCTGAGGAAGCTTGTCGAGACCGTGCGGGCAAGTGCCCGCTGACAGGCCTGACTGGCGGCGCCCGACGGATGGGATTTTTTTGTGGTGCGTTTCGCTGGCATGAGAATTTCGGCCGCTCACTAAAGATCTTCCATGGCACAGGACACTATGCAGGCAAACAGCCGCAAGCAAGACCGCCAACCCGGCATCGAAGCCTGGATGGACCCGCGACCCGAGTATATCAAGCCGACTTACAGGCCGGCGGGGAAGCTGCAGGACAAAGTTGCCCTGATCACCGGCGGCGATAGCGGGATCGGCCGGTCTGTGGCCGTTCATTTCGCACGGGAAGGAGCCGACGTGTCGATCGTCTACCTGGACGAGGATGAGGATGCAAAGGAGACCGAGGCCCTGATCCGGGAGGCCGGCCGCCATTGTCTGCTGATTCCGGGCGATGTGAAGGATCCGCGGTTTTGTCAGTCGGCGGTGGAACGGACCGTGAAGAAGTTCGGACGTCTGAACATTCTGGTCAACAATGCCGGAATGCAGATTCCGCAAAAAGATCCGCAAGAGATCAGTGTCGAGCAACTCGAGGCCACCTTCCGTACCAACATTTTCACTTATTTCTTTTTTGCGACCGCGGCCTTGCCTCATCTTTGGGCCGGCGATTGCATCATCAATACCACGTCGGTAACGGCTTACCGGTCCTCGCCTTCGTTGATCGACTATTCCTCTACAAAGGGTGCGATAACCACCTTCACCCGTTCCCTGGCGACCAACCTTGCCGAAAAGAACATCCGTGTCAATGCTGTTGCACCGGGTCCGGTCTGGACCCCGCTCATTGTTTCCACTTTCGAGGAGGAAAAAATCCGTTCGTTTGGGAAAGAAACGGCGATGAAAAGGGCCGGGCAGCCGTCGGAACTTGGTCCGGCCTATGTATTCCTTGCTTCGGACGAAGCGTCCTTTATCACGGGGCAAGTCATCCATGTCAATGGCGGAGAGGTGGTGAACGGCTGATGTGGCTCTGGTTCCCGGGTATTTGCCTTTGCAAGATCCGCCGGTGCGGGCGCGGCGGCGACCGTGCTGTCCGCGGGAACAGTTTCGTACACCGGCATGTCCGACAGCGCCGGCTGACTCATTCTCCGCAACTCCCTGGGGATCGCATCATAATCCGCGGGCGTGTCGATATCGAGTTCGCCACCGGGAAACGCGACCATCGCCAACCGGCTGGGGTTCTTTTTAATAATCTTTCGCGGTCCGGTATCGCCCCGAAGCGAAAGCAATTGACCGAATAAATCGCGGTGGAATAGCGCCGGACTTCCAACCCGTTGGCCGTAACAGCTGGCTACGATGGGTTGCTGGCATTCCGACTGCCTGCCGATCAGCTGGTCGAGCACCGGTGCGCTCAGCAATGGCTGGTCGCAAACCGCGAGG
>DATNBP010000146.1:0-8270 GCA_035572015.1 Puia sp.
CTTCGGGTGGGACTACCGGCTGATCCATCTCCTCGTGAAGTCGGATATCGGATACGCCCGCTTCCGGTGGTCGCTGCTGATGGCGGTCATCGCGTCGGTCTATATCATCATGTTGTCCAACTATTTCGTCACCAGCGAGCAGATCGGGCGCTACCGGCAATACAACCTGTTCCGCATCCTGGCCGTGAACGCGGTCGTCGTGACCTGTCTGTATTTCATCGCGGGCAACAAGATACACATCCGCCTCGCGTATACCTACCTCGTGGAGGCGCTGATCCTGCTGGGGTTCTCCGTCTTTTACATCCGGGAAATGGCGGCGCGGTTCGACATGCGGATCATGTTCTCTTCCCTCCGGCTTGGGCTTCCCTATATGTTCTCCGCGGCCTGGGGGCTCGTGAGCAACTACAGCGACAAGTTCTTTCTTGAAAAGTACGGGTCCGCGAAGGATCTTTCCTATTATTATCTTGCCTTTTCGATCGCCAACGTGCTTTATATGGTCTGTCTCGCGGTGCAGAATTCCTGGCTGCCCACGTTCCTGCGCGAAAAGGACATCCGCGCCAATCTCCGGATGACGAAGCGCATGATGTCCCGGCTGGCCGTCGGGCTGTTGTTCCTCGGGGCCCTGCTGGTGCTGGGCCTTTTTCTTGCGATCCGATGGAAGATCATTTCCGAGAAATATACGCCCGCGCTGCCTGTCCTGCCTTTCCTGCTGGTAGCCCAGATCCTCAATGGAATAGTATTGCTAACTTCGAACTACATGATCTATTTCGAAAAGACCCACTGGTCGCTCTTCATCGGCATCCCGACCTCGGTCATCGGGCTGACGATGAGCTATTACCTGGTTCCGAGGTGGGGCACGATGGGTGCGGTAACCGCCTATCTCACCGTGCAGCTGGCATACCTTTTCCTGTACCAGTGGCTGATCAGGCGGCAATTGTCGAGGGGGGCGGCGGGAGAACTGCTGAAGCGCGGGATCAAAAACGACAGTCTATGGAACACCTGAAACTATCGTTCAACAAATACCTGCCGGTCGTCCTGCTGTATTTCTTCTTTAACGGGTTCCTGCTTCCGATCGGCCTGCTGTACACTACCTTGCTGACGCCGCTATTCCTGATCTGGCTTGCCCGCTTCCCCTCTTTCCGGTACCTGTGGCTTTTCCCGGCATTCTTTATTCCTTTCCTGATCGCTCACGTCGCCGGGGGCGCCGATCCCGACTCGTACACCCGATCGAGCCTGCTGCTCTTTACCGTGTTCGTGTTCGCGGTGACGGTCTACCAGTTCCTGCTCGATTGCAAGTCCCTCCGGACCCTCTTCCGGACGCTCCTGCTCCTCAATGCCGGCTTTGTCCTTTTCGCGCTGCTGACGTACCCGATCGCGCCCCTGCGGCACCTCTTCTGGTATGACAACCAGATCACGCCGGGCGCCTACGCGGTGCGGTTGAAACTGCTGACCTACGAACCTTCCTACTACGCGACACTGATGGTCCCGTTCGCACTCTACTACTATCTGAAGATGACCGTGCTCCGGCTACCCGAACCCGGGGTCACCTTTCTGTTCGTCACCATCCCCTTTCTCCTTTCCCTGTCGTTTGGCGGCATACTCGGTCTCGCGCTGGCCCTGATCTTCACCCTGCTTGCGGGATATCCCTATTTTTTTTCCCGCACCGTCTCGTTATACCTGTTATTGACGGGCGCCGCGCTGGTGGCCGCCGTGGCGGTATTTTTTGTCGTCTTCCCGCATAACTTTATCGTGATCCGGTTTTCGAACATCCTTTCCGGGCATGACACTTCCTTTAAAGGCCGCACCTATGACGCCTTTTTTCTGGGGTGGCATATCGCGGGGATGAAGAGCTATCTGTTCGGCTGCGGCCCGGGTCAGTTCAGGCAACTGGGCCTGGAACTCTTCCGGCAATATTATACGCTCCCTAACGCCACGCCCGACCAGGTCGCCATTCCCAATTCGCTCGGCGATACCCTTGCGGCTTTCGGGCTGTTGGGAGTGGGGTTGCGGCTCTTTATCGAGGTCTTCTTTTTTTTCCGGACGAAGGTCTGGCGCAATTACTACCGGCTTTCTCTTTTTCTCTTCATCTTCATCTACCAGTTCACCGGCAGTTTCCTCACCAATATCGCCGAGTATGTCATCTGGATCATGGCATTCCATCCCGCGCTATTCCCTGAATTCGACAAGCAGCATTTCCGGCGGCTGCGAACTGCCCGGCGGCCGATCAAACCTTTAATTTCCGGCACATGAAGGTGCTGTTCATTTCCCGGTCTACCCTGTTCAGCGGCCAGGGCGGGGACACCGTCCAAATGATGAAGACGGCGGAGCACCTGCGCAAACTGGGCATCGATGTCGATATCCGGCGCTGTGACGAGCGGATCGACTATGCACCGTACGATCTACTTCATTTCTTCAATCTCATCCGGCCTGCGGATATCCTCGTGCACATTTTCCGTTCGGGGAAGCCGTATGCAGTCTCCCCGATCTTTGTCGACTACGCTGAGTTCGATGCCAGGATCAGGACGGGTCAGGCAAGGCTGGTTTTCCGGTATCTCCCGGCGGACTGGATAGAGTACCTTAAAGTGCTGGGGAGACGCTTGCATTCCGGCGAAAGGATCGTCAGCACCCGCTACCTGGTGTGGGGGCATCGCCGGTCGGTGCGTTATATCATCCGGCACGCCCGATGTCTGCTTCCCAATTCCCACAGCGAGTACCGGCGGCTGGTCGCCCATTTCGGACTGGAGCAGCAATACCGTGTGGTCCCCAACGCGGTCGAGACCGGTCTGTTCGTCCCTCCCGCCGCTGAAGGCGATCGGGACCCGCGACTCGTCCTGTGTGTCGGAAGGATCGAAGGGATCAAGAACCAGATGGGCCTCATCCGGGCCTTAAACGACAGTCCGTATTCCCTCTGCCTGATCGGCTCGCCGGCGCCGAACCAGCCGGCATACCATGCAGCCTGCCAGGCGCTTGCCGCTCAAAATATCCGTTTCATCCCACAGGTTAGCCAGGAGGAGCTCGTCCGGTATTATGCCGCCGCGGGGATCCATGTCCTGCCCAGCTGGTTCGAGACGACGGGACTCAGCAGTCTCGAGGCCGCTGCGATGGGTTGCCGTGTCGTCATCACGGACAAGGGGGATACCCGCGAATACTTTGGGGACGAGGCCGTGTATTGCGACCCTGCTTCGCCGGAGTCCATCCGGGACGCGGTCGACCGCGCCGCGAGCGGTCCACCACCGGAGGGGCTTGCCCGAAGGATCAGGGAACGGTTTACCTGGGAAAGGGCGGCGGCTGAAACCGCGGCCGCGTACCAGGCTATTGTATCTTCTCCATTCCCGAGAACAGCCGCCGGTACCAGCGGATGACCAGGACAAGGTGCAACCTGTTGAGGAGCCGGTTCACCCGGATGGCGTTAACGTGGCGGAAATAATACAACCTGTTCGACCAGCGGCGCTCCGGCAAATATTTGTTCTTTATTTTCAGGCTTTCCCGGCAGCCGAGGCGCCATTGGCTGTCGCTCATGCCACCCCAGCGCATATTGGCCATGATCGCCGAAATATGGATGAAACGGCAATGGCTGACCGATAGCCGTAGCAACAGGTCATAGTCCATTGCACAGCGGTACTGAAGGTCAAATCCGCCGAACCGTTCATAGCAATGTTTCCTTACAAAGACCGTAGGATGGTTGAGCGTCATTTCCCGGTCCAGCAATGCGAGGTTGCCCCTGACCACCGAGTCAATTTGCTCGTTTCTCCATAACCGGATGTCGCCAAATACGACATCGGCTGTCCCCATCCGTTGCACGGCCAGGGCGACCGTCCCGGGCTCGTACCAGTCATCCGCATTGAGAATGCCGATAATTTCTCCCCTGCAACGTGCGAGACCCTTATTAAAGGCGTCGCTGATTCCCTTGTCCTTCTCGCTGATCCACCAGGCGAGCTTTCCGGCATATTTCCGGATGATCGGCACCGATCCGTCGGTCGAGCCGCCGTCAACGATGATGTATTCGATGTCCCGATAGGTCTGATCCAGCACGCTGCGGATAGCTTGCTCGAGATGGTCTTCGCCGTTGTAAACGACGGTGATGATGGAGACGAGGACTTTGTCCATGGATCAGGAAGCAAATTTACGCGCAAGGAACAATTTTTCGTAGTCGCCGACGATCTTTTCCCAGGAATAATGAGCCCGAAGCTTTTCGAGGTTGTGTTCCCGGAACTCGTGCTGCGCCGGTCCTTCCGTATGCGTATCCATGATCGTGCCAACCTGCTGCGCCGTAGAAAAGTACCAGGCATCGTCCTGCAATACCGCCCGGTTGAAAATATTGTCATGGGCGGCAATCCTGCAACCGCAAGCCATCGCTTCGAGCAGCGAAGGGTTGGTGCCGCCCACGGAATGGCCGTGAAAATACAGATCGGAATAATGCCGCAGGGAGTCGGTGATCGCCGTATCGTAGATGGCGCCGGCGAACAGGATCCCGTCATGCCGGTAGGTTGCCTTCAGGTAACGGCCGTACCGGTTGCAGGTATTGCCCAGCAACAGCAGCGGCAGCTTCCTTCCGCTGATCATCCAGCCCTGAAGGATCAATTCGATATTATTCTCGGGTTCCATCCGCGCCATCAGCATCCAGTAGCCGCCCGGTACGAGGCCCAACCGCTCCGGAGCGCCCGCGTCGAATGCAGAAGGGATTTCCGCGCCGTAGGGAATAAAGGTCGCTTCTTTTTGATAGCGATTGCGGATATAATCCCTGATGCCCGGCGAGTCGGCCACCAGCAAATCGCCATATACCGCTGCCCAGCGCTCGGCGCGCCGGAGGAAAAGCCGGGTAAGGCGATTGTACTTCGTGCGTTTCCATTCGAGTCCGTCCATATTGATGACATTGACGGCATCGGCCGGCCAGATCCGGTGCCAGACCGAGTTGCTGGTGTATCCGAGCTGCAGGAGGATATCATAGTTCCGCCGGGTCGCGTCGCGGATGCAGTTGTAGTCATACAAGAACTGCCCGGCGGTCCCCAGCTTTTTTTCCCAGTCCCTGCAGTGAATGATGTTAACCCCGTTCCACCGGTCTTCCCGGTACGGGTGATCGCTGGAGTTATAGACGAACACGTCGTGCCCGCGCGTGAAAAGGCCCACCGCAAGGTATTGTGCGAACTGCTCAAAGCCTCCGTACGCATTTGGAATTCCCCTCGTCCCTAAGATCCCCACCCGCATGCCACAAAAATTTCGCAAATGTAATCGATTCGGGATGGAAAATGGATGCGCGTTATTTGTAATGTGAAGTCATCGAGAATAATATCGTAGTTAACTAATTTTTAACGCATAATGCGGCGTGTTTGGCGTTAAACGTCACACCTGATGCAACGTTGCAACTCCCGATGTTGTCAAACACCGGAAGATCAGCTTGATCTGTTGTCTTTTGCCGCTTGCCCCCCTAACAAAGTTCGTTATCCGTATCTCCAATGGCACCGTTATTGCTAACAGAAATTGAGACGATGGGGATACACTAATCAAAGTTGAGTTTAAAACCAATCCTTCGTAACATGCAGAGTACTGTTGTTGAATCGGCCGTCTATTATCCGGAAAACTGGCAAAAAGGAAACTGGAAATTTATACGACAATATTGGAGTGATCGATACAATTACCTGATATACAAGCGTTTAATGGATGTAATTACTGCGTTTCTCGTTATTGTACTTGTCTTCCCGTGGTTATTTCCCATTATCATGCTGCTGATCAGGCTGGATTCAAGAGGACCGCTTTTTTTCAAACAAAACAGAGTCGGCTTTTTAGGAAAGACTTTTTGCTGTTATAAATTCAGGACGATGTATGTGAATGAAGATGCGGACACGCGGCGCGCATCGACCGACGATCCCAGGGTCACCCGCATCGGCTGGTTCCTGCGCAACACCTGTCTGGACGAGATCCCGCAATTCTTTAATGTCCTCGTTGGTCAGATGAGCATCGTGGGCCCGCGTCCACACATGTTGAAGGACACACAGGAATTCTCGAACCTTGTTTCCAACTATCATTTCCGGAATATGGCTCGCCCGGGGATCACCGGACTTTCACAGGTCAGGGGGTATCGCGGTCCCGCGACCAGTTTCGAGAACATCCTGAGACGTTATCAATGGGATTCTTACTATGTTCGCAATGTTAATTTCCGGCTGGACTGCAAGATCATGTTCGAGACCGGCTTCCTGATGGTCAAGTCACTTTTTTATCGCAACCAGCCGGTGCCTGACGACCGTCCGGTCCTTCAGCCGCAGGAGAACCTCGTCTCCGTCAAAAAGATCGCCTAGGTACAGTCAGCCTGGGTATTTCCGGCAACATGAAAAGATCACGCGTGAGGCGATGGGGAATTTCCGCCCTCGTAACGCTTTGTTAACTAAATGACAGATCCGATCGCGCGGCATTTGCCGGCTTTTGTGTAGTTTAGCCGGCAAACGGGTCGAATCCGTCATATTGCGATGAAAGGCTTCATTTTGACCGTGATATCCTTCCTGATCGTACTTGTGGTCATCAACACCGGGTTCTATGGCGATTGGTTCCGGACAAGACCGGTCAAATACTGGAGCGATTTCCTAAAGGAAAAGGACGATACTCTTACTCCCGAAGGGATCATGAAAGCCCGTTACGGAATCACCTACACCATCGCTATGAGCGTGAAACAGGTCGTGGAACAACGGCATATCAGCCACCCGGTTATCCTGCTCGAACCCAACAGCTATTACCGGGATTCCCTGCATATCTATCCGAATGTCCGTGCACCGGAACCAGCCGTATTTTATTATTATACCGGGATGGAGGGCGTGTGGATCAACTCGCCCGACACGTCGAAAGTAAACCTCCTCGTTCGCGTGTCCAAAAAAGGCGTGAAACTCGACATCATTCACAGCCCGCAGGAGCGCGAGCGCATTCTTGCCTATTACCGAAAATACACTCCCATACTATAGCGCCATGCCATTCGTCCTGTTTTTGCTGCTGCTTATTTGTCTCCTGCTATCGGGATGGGGCGTGCTGAGCCTCTTCCGGTTGCGGCTGAAAGCTGCGTATGCGATCACGCTTTCCCTGCTGCTCGGCATCGCGGTGGCGTCGGTCGTTCCCTTTCTGTTGCAGTTGTTATATATCCCGCTGACGCCTTTTTCCGTCTTCCTTTCCCTTTGGCTGGTCGCCCTGGTCCTGAACATCGCTTTTTTTCGCAGGGTTCGCCGGGAGGGGTGGGATGCGGTCCGAAACGCCGTCGAATGGTCCCGATTCGAGGTCCGGGCGTATGAGGTTCCCTTTTTGGCCGTCTTTGTCTTCCTTGCCTTTGTGAGCATCTGGCGCTGCTATTATCTTCCCCCCACATCGCGGGACGTCCTCTCGGGACCTGAAGCCATCGCGCAGTTCGCGGTCAGCGAGCACACGATGATCAATTCCTTTTTCAACATCGATCTCTGGTCGACCAACAACCCCTTCAAGTCACCTTTCCTGATCAGCCTGCAATTGCTCTATAAGATGGCTGGATTCCCGTTTGGGCAGGTGTGGCTGAGTATCGTGTTTGTAAGCTTTACGGTATTCCTGTACCATGCGGTAAAGGAAAAGCAGCACCCCGTCGTGGCCGGGATCCTGTTGTTGCTTTTTATGATGACTCCGGAGATGTATGCGTACACGTTCATGATCCTGTACGACTACAGCAACATGGTCTATTTCTTTATCAGCCTGTTCTTTTTGTTTGGCTATTTCCGGAACAAGGCGCCTGCTTATTTCTGGTTGTCCGGTCTGCTGATGGGCATCGCCACCTATATCCGGGCCGAAACGCTGATACTGGCTTTCCTTTTCCTGCCCCTTATCCTGTTCGTCCACCGAAAGGACAGAATGCCCGCGGGAAAGATAGCCCTGTCGGCCCTGTTGTACTATTTGCCGGTCCTGGTGCTGTATTACCTTTCCGGTCCGCTCTGGCTGGACCATTATCTCCCGTTGCATTATAACGTCGGGGAACAGGTGAACCCGCACCTTGGCAATTTCTCACCCCTTTTTCAGCGTTATTCGGACATCGTCACTCACCTGATCGCCAGCCATTTCGGCGTCGAGCTCTGGGGATATATTTACTTTGTCGCGGGACTCCTGCTTGTCGCCGAGCTTTTTTCGCCCGGCCGGTATAACAAAGACGCAAGAAACTGGCTGTATGCCATGCTGGTGCTGTATGTCGGCTTGGGCGCCCTGGGTTTTGCACTGCCCCTGATGAATCTCAACGAGACGACGAAGCGCGGGCTATTCAAGCTGCTGCCCCTGAC
>DATNBP010000147.1:0-5500 GCA_035572015.1 Puia sp.
ACGATAAGTAGGACAAGGCGAAACAGCCGACCGTCGCCGCGATCAGGCCTGTCAGTTGGGGCCAGACGATGAGCACGCTCTCTCCCAGCGGGAGCGGATTAGGTATGGCGCCGATCACCTCGTCCATCGTCAGGGGTCCCAGGCTTCGCACGGCGGGCCGCAAGAGCGTGGTGGTCGCATCGGTAAACAATTGTCCCGGTGCGAACCGAAGCAGGTTCTTCACCGTATGCCGATAACCGGCAAGCCCTCCGTCGAACGCCGCTATCGACCCGGGTTCAGGCGCAAATACGCTGGCGGCCAGCCGGATCAGGATGGGATAAAAGACCGTCAGGAACAACCAGACGCCGATCGCCATCAGCGCCGAGGTGGCGGGTTGGCGGAACCGGACCGAAAAAAGGATCGCGACATTCAGCCAAAACGCGACATAGAGCACGGTCAGCAGGGTGAAGGCGAGGATACGCAGGAACTCGTCCGCCGTAGGGGGCACGCCGATATATATCAGCCCAAGACCGGTCATGAGCAGGGTCAGGGCCAGGAAAAGAACCGCGATCACCAGGAGCGCTGCGACGAATTTCGCATTGAGCAAATAGTCGCGATGAACCGGCTGCGAGAGCAACCGGCTAAGCGTTCCCCGATTCCATTCGGAGTTGACGGCGTCGAAACCCATGGCAATGCCCAGGAGCGGCCCGAGGAAATTCAGGAACACGATAAAGCTGGGAAGCGTGCCGTCGGTAGCAGTAAAGAGTTGCAGGAAGAAAAAGGAGCCGGTGTTGCCGGGTGCCGCGGCCTTTGGAGTGCCAATATTGCTGAGACCGGTATACAGGGAGCCGAAACAGGTCAGCGCAATCAGCGAGAGCAGGATGATGAAACGCCAGCTGCGGATATGATCGGTCATCTCTTTGCCGACGATGACCCAGAAAGGATGCACAGGTCTCGGTTCACGCAGTTTTCCCATAGGATACGCCTCCTTCAAAATAGCGATGATAGATTTCATCCAGGCCGTGGCGCTTCTTTTGTAAATGCGTCAGGCCGTACCCGGCGTCAATGACCGCTCTGGCGATGGCCGGCGAGATATCGCGAACACAGCCCACGCGGAATACACCGTCGGCAAATCCAACGGAGGCCACTCCGTCGATGCCCCGAAGGGTCTCGCCGAGCGACACGGGTTCGCTTTGAACGGACAAAAGCGATCCGCCCGCGGGGACGATGCCCGCTTCAACTACGAATGGTTCCGCCGCAAACAGGCTCGCCGATAAGGTGTCGATATCGCCTTGCGCGATGAGCTTGCCGCTCACGAAAAGACCCACCCGGTCGCAGATCTGTTGCACCTGGTGCAATTGATGGCTGCTGAGGAGCACCGTGATGCCCTGCTCCTTGCTCAACCGGACGATGAGCTCGAGAAATTCCCGGACACCCTGGGGATCGATCCCCAGCGTAGGTTCGTCGAGAATGATAACCGACGGCGATTTGATGAGGACGTCGGCTAAGCCCAGCCGCTGACGCATGCCCCGCGAATAGGTCCCGGCTCTTTTGTCCGCATCAGAGGAAAGCCCCACCTGCTCCAGCAATTCCAGCGCACGGCGCCGGGCCTCGCGTTTCGGGATGCTATTCAGGCGCCCCGTGAACACCAGGTTTTCGAGGCCGCTGCGGTTCTCATAGAAGCCGACGTCATCGGGCAGGTAGCCGACCCTTCTTTTCACTTCAATTGCCTGCAGGGTAGGATCGAATCCGCAAACGCTGACCTTCCCTGCGGACGCCTCCGTCAGACCGAGGAGTACGAGGATGGTTGTCGACTTACCGGCGCCGTTAGGTCCCAGCAGGCCGAATACCTCGCCGCGGTATATCGTCAGGTCCAGTTCGCTGACTGCCGCGAAATCGCCATAACGCTTGCTAAGTTTGTCAATACTGATCATGGGCTCAGTCATAACTCACCTCCTTCCGTATTTCCGGAATAAAAAATAGACGCTGCCCAGGGCCAGTGCGATGATAAGCAGACCGGCCCAGGTCCAGAGCAGGGAGGTTTCCACCGAGACGCGCACCGGCGCCATCGCGCTGATTCCCGCCGCCTTTGCGGTCAGGTCGGTCATATAGTCGCCCACGATCGCCTTGTCATCCGGAGTGATCGTGGCATCCACTTGTGCCGTTTGGCCTGCCGAAAGGTCCCCGATCGATTTCGGATCGAAACTGACATCCCAATTGGGAGGCGCGGAAGAAACCAACTGGATGTTCCTGAGATCCGCGGACCCCGTATTCTTCACCACCAGTTCCAATTTCCGGTAATCTCCGGCCGTCGCACTGGTGCTCAGCAATCCGGTCGGCGTGGTGACCTCGAGGCCATAGGAGCCGGTGATACCTACCTCCAGAGTGAGGTCCGCGGACGTCGCACCGGTCGAAGCCGTCACGGGGATCTTATAGGTGCCCGCGGGCGTCTCGTCAGGCGGATCGATCCCGATGGTAATGGGTTGGGTGTGACCCGGGTCGATGCTTACCGAGGAGACCTCTTTGTAGCTCGACTTGAAGCTTACCTTCCAGCCCGGCGGCGCGGAAGCGGTGAGTGCGTAGGCCTGGGTTGCGTCGGTGGAATTGCGTAGCTTGGCGTTGAAGGTAAAGGTAGTATTGGCGGCGCCGACCAGATTGGCCTGGTCGGTCGTTAGCTCGGTTTTGAACGTGCCCTGCTGCGAGACCTTGACTGTCAGCGGCAGACTATTCAAACCCATCGCATCGACAGCGAAATGATAAACTCCCTTGTTGACCCGCAAGGGGACCTGGACCTGGAGGGAAATACTTTTTTTGTCGTTCGGCAGGACGGCAACGCGGCCGACGTTCCAGCCGCCCGATTTCATCACATATGTCCAGCTTTTCGGCAAGCCTTCGATCCGGATGTCGGCGGACCTTACGGCGCTGCCTTTGTTGATCATATCGATCGGGTAGTCAATGGATTCTCCTGGCGGGACGGAGATGGCGGTAAATGGCGTGTACAGGTAAAAGGTCTGGGCGGTACAGGTTCGGGGAATGGCGGCCGATAGAATGACCACCCACGCCGGCACGGGCACACGGCGAGCCAATCGTAGAATTGTGCGCATAAGAAAGTTTTTGCGGTGATTGGCGTGGTCCCCAAATTTATAACAGAGAAAAAATATCAAAAAAATCTTCGGGGATATTTTTGCATTTCCTTAACGAATTGGCTAGTCGTCGGCATAGATATCTTTCTGTTGCGAGACCTGCAGGCGGTATTGCTCAAATAACCTCGTCCTGGAGGCAAATCCCACAAAGCGCCCCGATTCGTCCACTACCGGCAGGGAAGCGGCCTTTGTCGCGTCGAATTCCCGCATCACCCTGGTCATCGGCGTATCGATCGGCAGGATAGTAGCCGGTCGTCTCAGGATGTCCCTCAGCAACGTCCTGTCATACCGTTCGGGCTCGAACGCCATGTGTCGCACGTCGCTCCACTCGATCATGCCGACCAGCCGGCCGCCCTCGTCGACGATGCCGAAGACCTGTTGGTCATCCTCCCGGATTTGCCGGACGAGGTCGCCCAGGGAATCCTCCGGATGCAGCAAATGCCGTTGTTGCTCGGTAAGTGCGCGAAGGCTGAGGGCCGAAAGGATATTTCGTTCCCTTCTGTGGGTGAAGATGAGACCATCCATGGCAAGCTGCTTGGTCTCCATATAGTATGGCTCGAAGGTCCGGGCGATAAAATAAGCCGTGGCGGAGACGATCATCAGCGGAATGATGAGCCCGTACCCGTTGGTGATCTCGGCGATCAGGAAAATGGCTGTCAGGGGGCAATACATGACGCCGCTCAGGACTCCCGCCATGCCCACCAGCGTAAAATTGCCCTCCGGCAGATGAAGCAAACCGGTGACATTACTGA
Source organism: Puia sp. (assembly GCA_035572015.1). GTDB lineage: Bacteria > Bacteroidota > Bacteroidia > Chitinophagales > Chitinophagaceae > Puia. The sequence continues at coordinate 3,875 of DATNBP010000147.1, forward strand.
AACGGGAGAAAAAGAAACCCCAATACGCACCTACAAATACCGAAGGGGCAAAATTCCCCCCGTTGCCGCCGGAGCCGATCGTGATGGCCGCTGTGACGGGCTTAAGAAAAAGGATGCAGCCCGTAAAGATCAGCAGCAGGGTGTTCTCGGATAGCTGATGCAGCCAGGCCGCTCCGGGCAGGATGCGCGTGGGGTTGTCGTTGGCGAGCATTTTGACGCTCTCGTAACCTTCCCCGTAAAGCGGCGCGAAAAGGAGAAAGAATGCGGCGAGCATCAGGCCCCCCGACAACGCCTTCGCGTAAGGATTGGTCTTCCAGGCGTGGATCCGTTTGTCGACGCCGCGGAACGCCCTGGCATAGTAAAGGGAAAGAAAGCCCGCGCCAACCCCCATCAACGCATACATCGGAACGTTCCTGTAGTTGAACGACTGGTTCAGCACAAAACTGAACATCCCCGATTCGCCAAACGAGATTTTGGAACACAGGACACCGACGACAGCCGCGATGATGAGCGGGACAAAATAGCTGACTACCGTTTCGGCCAGGAGCACTTCGACCGCAAACATCACGCCCGCGATGGGCGCATCATAGACGGCGGCGATACCCGCCGCGGCCCCGCAGGCAATCATCAGCGTTCGTTCCGAATAGTTGAGGAGCCCCAACCGCGCCATCGTCGAACCCAGCGAAGAGCCCGTGGCGATGATGGGGGATTCCAGCCCCGCAGAGCCGCCCGATCCCACCGTGATCGCGCTGGTGATAAAGTGCACGTAATTGTTGCGCAGCGGAATGAAGGAGGATTTTCGCGCGATAGCCTTCAGGACCATGGCGATTCCTTTCTCGATATGTCCCTTAAAAAAACGCTGGATGATCCAGGTCGTCAGCAAGAGCCCGACAGCCGGGCAAAGCAGGAAGAGCCATTCCCTGCCGCTGAAATGTTGCACCAGGCGTTCCACCTGCCGGACGGATCGTTTCAGAAGGACGGCCATCATGCCGGAGACGAACCCCGTCAGGGTGGCCGTAAGAATGATGTATTGAACCTTGGAGACCCTGGTACGAAGGAAGTGCGCGCCGTTATGATACATCCGGACGACCCTTCTTTTGGACAGGTTGAGCCATTGTCGCATAGGCAAAGATAAGGCCCGGCCCGATTACTCAGCGCCCGCTGACCTCGGAAGCATGCAACCGGGTGCCCACACCGATTTCCGCAGGCAGCAAACCCGCGCGGCGGCTGTATCGGCGGATATAATTAAAATGGGTCTGGACCTGAAAAGCCGCCTTCACTACAGACAGGTACAAGGGCCGGGTGACGATGCGGGTGAACTCCCTGTTGTTGCCGACAAGAGGGAATGCCGATCCGCGAACTGACGAAACGGGTCGTGTCGGCGTACTCACCGGGCGAATGAACATCGAGCAACAGCAGGTCCGGGGTTCTGGCGATCAGATCACAGGCTTTGGCCTTGTAGTTCGTATTGTCGTACACCCAGAGCTGTTGTGCGCCTGCGGAAAGGCAGGACAGGCCGACAAGCAGGAGGGCGATAGCGCGGTGTTTCATGCCCTAAAAATAGGCCGCCCGGAGGCATGACGCGGGCAAAATGGAGTAAAACCGGGGTTTAACGGAGTGAAATCA
>DATNBP010000148.1:0-5574 GCA_035572015.1 Puia sp.
CCGCCGATACTGCGCTGGATGTCCATCACTTTCTCCGGGCTGAACAGATGTCGGGAGCCGTCAATATGAGACTGGAAGATCACCCCTTCCTCCCGGATCTTTCTGGTCCCCGACAACGAAAAGACCTGGTAGCCCCCGCTATCCGTCAGGATGGGGCGGTCCCAGCCAATGAAGCGGTGTAACCCGCCCGCCTTTTCCAGCACGTCGATCCCCGGCCGGAGGTAAAGGTGATAAGTATTTCCCAGTATGATCCGGGCTTGTACGTCCTCGGTCAGCTGCTGTCCGGAAACGGCCTTGACGGTGCCGGCCGTTCCGACGGGCATAAAAATGGGCGTAAGGATCTCCCCGTGATCGGTCTTTATCCTTCCCGCCCGCGCGGCCGACTGCGGACAGGTCCCTTCCAGCTGAAATTGCAGTTTCCCCATATAGGCGCGCAATTTACAGCTTTCATTCCGCGGGGGCTTTCAGCTTGCCCCGAAAATTTGTACTTTCGCCCCGGCGGGAGCGGCCCCGGCTTCCGCCCGTTATTGATCGCTTATGACTAAACTGTATTTCGGCTTCCCCTGGCTCGAACTGTTTTTTATCCTTTTTTGCCTGATCACCCTCGTACAGCTCACGTACTATGGCTGGTTCTTCAGAAGGCTGGCCTATTATATTCCCCGGACAAAGGACCAATCCCAGCAACATCCGGTCAGCGTGATCATCTGCGCGCGCGATGAGGCCGCCCGGCTTGTCACCCACCTTCCCGGCACGCTGGTTCAAACCTATCCCACGACCCACGAAGTGATCGTCGTGAATCACAACAGCCAGGACGATACCCGTTTTCTGCTGGATGAATTCAAAAAGACCTTCAAAGGCCTGCATATCGTCAACCTTGAACACGAAGCGAAAGGAATTCCCGGCAAAAAGTATCCCCTCAGCATGGGCATCAAGGAAGCCCGTCATGAGGTTGTCCTGCTGACCGACGCGGACTGTATCCCTGCCAGCGAGTTCTGGATGCAGAAGATGCAGGATGGCTACCATGACGGCATCGAAGTCGTGCTGGGCTACAGTCCCTATAAGAAAGGGCCCGGCCTGCTCAACCGCCTGATCCGGTTCGACACCTTCCACACCGCGCTGCAATACCTGTCCTATGCGCTCGCGGGCCAGCCCTATATGGGCATCGGCCGGAACCTTTCCTATAAGAAGGCGGTGTTCCTCCGCAACAAAGGTTTTTCCGCCATCAACCACCTGCCGGGCGGCGACGACGATCTTTTTATCAACAAGGTCGCGACCGCGACCAACACGGCCATCGTCATCGACCCGGATACCTTTATGGTCTCCGAACCGAAAAAGACCTTTGGCGAATGGTTCCGGCAAAAGACGAGGCATTACAGCACGGCCAGGTTTTACAAGCCGCGGCATAAGTTCCTCCTCGGCGCCTATGCCCTTTCCTACACCCTTTTTTATCCCCTGTTGATCCTAAGTCTTTTCTTCGACTGGCGACTTGCGCTCCCGGTTTACCTCGTTCGGCTGATCGTGCAGGGGGTAGTCTTCTCCAGGAGCATGCGCAAGCTGGGAGAGGAAGACCTGTTCCCCTGGTGGTGGTTGCTGGATATCTGGATGCTCCCTTATTATTTGATCTTTTCTACGGTGTTATGGAAAAAGCCCCGGGCCAGCTGGAAATAGTCCTCGGGTACTTCACCGAATTTTCGCCCGCGGAGATCGCCCAACTGAAGGCGCTTGGGCCCTTGTACGAGGAATGGAACAGCAGGATCAACCTCATTTCCCGGAAGGACATCGACAGCCTGTACGAGAAACATATCCTCCATTCCCTGTCGATCGCCGCCGTCTTCGACTTCCGGCCGGGGATGGAGGTGATCGATATCGGCACCGGCGGCGGATTCCCCGGGATCCCCCTTGCCATCTTTTTTCCCCAAGCGAAATTCCACCTGATCGACAGCATCGGCAAGAAGCTCAAGGCTGTCGATGCGATCGCCGCGGCCATCGGGCTTGAGAATGTCACCACCCGCCACAGCCGCGCCGGGGACATAAAGGACAGGAAATTCGATGTCGCCGTCTCCCGCGCGGTGGCGCCGCTGAAAGAACTTTGGACCTGGTCCCGCCCGCTGCTCCGTAAGTCGCCAGGTGCAGCAGGCTTGCATGGAATGGCCGGCGCAGCAACCCTGCCTGGTGCTCCGGCCCCGAACCCCGTTCCCTCAGGCCTCATTTGCCTGAAGGGCGGCGACCTGGCCGCCGAGATCTCCGGTTCCGGGCTCCGACCCAAAATGATCGAGCTGGATCAAGTTTTCGACCGCGCCTATTTTCATCAGAAATACCTCCTGCAGGTGCCTTATTAATTAACTACCGCGAATTCGCGTCATTTCATCCGGACACCACCCGACCTGCCCCCGAAGTTAATTGAGTCGATTTCGACCCATTTAATAAATAGAGCACCCCGCCCCCCAAAAAACTACCACAAAATGGTATTCCTATTTCCCCAAAGCGCCGGAACTTTGCTCCATGACTATTTCCGTATGCATCGTGGATGACAATAAGGACATCCGCTCCGCACTCGAACAAATCATTATGATGGCCGACGGCTACTCCCTCGCCGGCTCCTTCGCCGACGCTGAAACCGCGCTGCAAAAGATCCCCCTCGTGCAACCCAATGTAGTCCTGATGGATATCAATCTCGGGGACGGCGAGAGCGGCATCGACTGCGTCCGCCAGCTAAAGCCCCTGCACCCCGAGATCCTTTTTATGATGTGCACCATTTATGAAGAAGACGAAAAGATATTCGAAGCCCTGAAAGCGGGCGCCAACGGGTATATCCTGAAGAAAACGGCCCCGGGCAAGCTGCTGGATTCCCTGCGGGAGCTTTATGAAGGCGGCGCGCCGATGAGCAGCCAGATTGCGCGCAAAGTGGTCAATGCCTTTCAGTCAAGACCCGCGGATGCGCCTGAGACCAGCACAGCCGTCAAGCCGATGAATATTCTCTCGAACCGGGAGAACGAGATCCTCGAACTCCTCGCCCGCGGCATGCTGTACAAGGAAATCGCGGGCCACCTTTACATCAGCCAGGAAACCGTCCGCAAACACGTCTATCACATCTACGAAAAACTACATGTGAATAACCGCGTCGAGGCCATCAATAAGTTTTACGGCCGTTAGCTCAACCAATGCACCGCCCGAACAACAGGCTATGGCGTCTTCGGCATGTCCGGGATAACCAGCTTGTTATTCCTTCGGTCCACATCGGCCATGCGTTGCGTCGCGTCGATCTCCAGGCTCTTGATATCGAAGAGCCGCCTCTTGATCTCGAACGTATAGGTCGGGCTGGTCCATTTCCAGGGAGTGTAGACCGTCCGGGGCACACTGGCGTCCTCGACCGGTTTCGACCCGAACATGAGGTATTGCGGAATATACGCGATCTGCTTGCTGCTGTCCCTGAAGGTGATCATGACGTCGACGGGCATCGGCATATAGCCGATCATCTTTAACCGGATCTCCGATTTCCCGTTATCTTCCCAAAGGCTGTCGATGCTGTAATCGATGGTCTTCGTCGTATTCACCCAGTATTCCTTATACCAATCCAGCTGCATCCCGCTCACCTTTTGCGCAACCCGCATGAAGTCGTTGGCATTCGGATGCCGGAAACGCCACAGGCGGTAATATTCCAGCAGGATCTTGTCCCGGACGTCAGCCCCGACGATATATCCCAACTGCTCGAGGAACATTTCCCCTTTGGAATAGCTCGCGATACTGTAAGCGAAATTGGTATTGAAGTGATCGGCATGAGTCGTCAGCGGCTCCCCGAGCCCGCTCTTTACGAGGTTGAAATAAGAATCATAGGCATTCGCATGCAGGTAGGGCAATTCCGTATTCTCGCGGTCGATGATATCCCGGATGCCCTTGTTCCCCGGATCCCGCTGTAACAGTTCGTGCCAGTAATAGCTCACGACACGCGCGGCCGCATAGCTGGTGAAACCCTCGTCCATCCACGCATACTCGGACTCGTTAGTACCCATCATCCCCTGGTACCAGCTATGCATCCATTCGTGAAACGCCGTCCCCACCCCCGGGTTGTTGATCAGCGTGCTCATCGGGTATTCCATTCCGCCGTCTCCGCCGTGGACAAACGAATATTGTTTCCACGGGTAGGGGCCAAAGGTCTTTTCGATGAACGGCAACACCATGACCGCGGCATCCGCCAGGTTGTTCCATAATGTATCTACATGCGGGCTATTGTCTTTATTCTTATAGATAACGTTGATCACCAGCCCGTTTCTCGGTCGTCTGACGAGATGCCGGAATTCCGGATCGGCCGCCCACATAAAATCGTGTACTTCGGGCGCCACGAAATGCCAGGTCAGTCTGTCCCCGGCGGGTCTCACGACCTTCGTCCCGGGGGCCTCATACCCGTACCCCACTTCCGCCGCATTGACGAGATATCCCGTCCCGCCGAGCATATAGGTCTTGTCGATCGAAATGGTCACGTCGTAATCTCCCCATACGCCGTAGAACTCCCTTGCCACATATGGCGTGGGGTGCCAGCCTTCATAATCGTATTCGCACATCTTCGGGTACCACTGGCTCATCGAATACCGCACCCCGGTCTGCGGGTTGTCGCGGCCGCTCCGCCGGATCTGTAAGGGAACCTGCGCCTCGAATTTCATTTGGAATACCACCGAGCTGTGCGGCAGGATCGGCCTGGTCAGCTGCACTTCCATGATCGTCTCGTCAACGGTAAAGGGCTGCGACACCCCATTCATCGTCAACGACTCTACTTTTTGATAGCCGATCTCATCCGGCTTCAGGTGCAGGATCCTGTCGCGGACCCTGGGATCCCAATCCTGCGCTTCCCTTCCCCTCGAGGTCGTATAGGTGATCTTCCCCAGCTCCCTGCTCCGGTTGTCCATCATGCTGCCCGGCTGAAACGCGTTCCAGTACAGGTGATAGAAGACGTGAAAAAGGGTATCCGGGGAATTGTTGCTGTACACCAGCGTCTGCTCTCCCGTGAACCGGTTGGTCTGCACATCCATCGATACTTTCATGGTGTACTTGACGCGCTGCTGCCAGCGGTCCGGCTGCGCGCCTGCGGCCCGGGCCAGGCAAAACGAGAGCCCGAGCAGAACGATTTTGTTTATCATATTGCTTGCTTGCGAAAGTTTATAACGCCGCGTTCTCCTTGATGAGGCGCCCTTTGCTGTTGAACAACAGGTTCTTTTTCTGGAACTGGCTTTTCTCCACCTGCACCGCGTACTCGACGACATTTCCCGGAAGGTACAGGACTTGCACCGTCGTTACTTTCCAGTCGTCGTCCGCGTAGAGGCTCTTCGAAAAACCATCCTGGACATCCGCAGGAAGGCCCGTCTGCGGGATCCTTTTCATCGTGGACTGCCACTCGCCCGTGGTTTTGAACTTTGCGACCAGCGCATCGGCATCCACATAAAAACTGGCTTGCCAGTAACCGAGCTTATCCGACCAGCTCACCTGCTTGGCATCGGGATATTTCGCCTTGAAAGAATCGGTCACCGCCGAGGGTAAGGTCCGCAGTTGCGCTTGCGCTCCGGTGTGCACCATTAAAAAACC
>DATNBP010000149.1:0-67241 GCA_035572015.1 Puia sp.
CGGTTCGTTACTATTTTTGGATCGTTGGTGACCAACTGCCACTTTGCCCCGCCATCATCGCTTTTATATAGCCCATTCTTTGTCGCCTCGACCAATGCATACACCCGGCTTGGCTGGTTGGTCGCGAACGCGAGGCCGATCTTTCCATATTCGCCATCCGGCAGACCGTCCTCCTTACCCAGCTTTTTCCAATTTTTGCCGCCATCGATAGTCAAATAAAGGCCGCTTCCGGGGCCGCCGCTTTTGAAGTCCCATGGGGTCCGGTGGTGTTGCCACATGCTCGCCAGGAGCCGGTTGGGGTTGGACGGGTCCATGACCAGATCGGAGCAACCCGACGTATCGTTGGTGTACAGGACCTTGGTCCAGGTGTCGCCGCCGTCTGTCGTTTTGAAAACCCCGCGGTCGGGATGTATGCCATACGGGTTCCCGATGGCGGCAACATAGACGATGTTTGGGTTGACCGGGTCGATGACAATGCGATGGATGTTCCTCGTGTTTTCCAGTCCCATTCTTTTCCATGTCTTTCCCGCATCCAGGCTCTTAAAGATCCCTTCCCCGATATTCACGGAGTTCCTCGGATTTCCTTCCCCTGTCCCCACCCAAACGATATTCGGATTGGATTGCTGGACAGCAACCGTACCAATGTTCTGCGTTGGCTGGTCGTCAAATACCGGTGCCCAACTGCCACCGCCGTTCTCCGTCTTCCAAACGCCTCCCGAGGCAGCGCCAAGATATATAACGTTGGGATTTTGGAGCACCACGTCGATGGTGGTGATCCGGCCGCTCATGCCTGCAGGACCGATATTGCGAGGTTTGAGATCTTTGAATTGGTCGAGGTTGATCTTTTGCGCTGTAGCAAACAGACAGACCAGGGCGCTGCTGAACGACAGCAGGATCGATTTTCTCATGTGCGTATGGGGTTTGAAGACTAAATCTATGGAAAATATCTGATTATCAGCGGCTTTAGTTGCCTTGGGAACAACATTCCCCGTGGCAGGTCATTTGCATAATCATCCGGGAAACACCCAATCTCGCTAACTTAAAATGTAAGATGTATGAAAAAGACAAAACTTTTTTTGCCGGCGCTGGCGCTAACGATCGTGGCCGCCGCTTTTTTGCCGCGGATCATCACCGCGCAGGATGACCAGGGCAGGATTCTCAGTGAAAGCAAAGAAGCCAAAGCTTCCTTCAAGAAGGCAGATCCTTCCATGGATCAACTTTTTACAAAATCGGCCGGCTATGCGATATTTCCGAATGTCGGTAAAGGAGCCGCAGGCGTGGGCGGCGCAGCTGGTAAGGGGGCTGTTTACGAACATGGTGTGCCGGTCGGGACCGCGCAGATGGTGCAGGTAACCGTGGGCGCGCAAGCGGGTGGACAAGCATACAGGGAAATCATCTTCTTCGAAAACAAGGCAGCCCTGGATCGCCTTATGAACAACAAATTCGAGTTCAGCGGACAGGCTTCGGCGATCGCAGTCAAGTCCGGCGCATCCGCCAACGCGGATTACAGGGACGGGGTAGAAGTGTATTCACAGGAAAAGGGCGGATTGATGCTTGAAGCTTCTGTAGGCGGACAAAAATTTACATACAAGAAACTGAAATAGGGAAAAGGTTCAGTTTGCTGAATTATCATAGAGCCTTGCAATCATCGATTGCAAGGCTTTTTTTATACCGGTAAAACAGGCCTTACCCTACGGCTCGGCGGTCCATGAATTATCCTTCTCGTTCGCGTCCATGAAAATGCCGCCGTCGAGCGTCAGGGATTTTACGGTCTTGTCGGTCCTGATCTTTACGGAGATCTCTTTTTGGTTGTCCTTCCACACTTTCGGCGTTTGATGGAAATTCTCTTTCGAGCCGTCCTCGTAGGTGGCGACCACGTCAAAGGGGACTGCAAAACCGCCGATGTTTTTGATGGTGAGGTTGTATTTCTTGCCGTCCTTTTTCACTTTTGCCAGGTCGAGGTCGATATAACCGGGCGTGAAGAACCAGTTATAGAAGAACCAGTTCAGGTCCTTCCCGGATCCTTTGCTCATCGAATAGAAATAATCCCAGGGAATGGGATGTTTGCCGTGCCAGTTGTCCATGTAATGGTGAAGACCTTCCGCGAACAGCTTGTCCCCGAGGTAATCCTTCAGGGCAAGGTAGCTCAGGGACGGTTTGCCGTATGCATTGTTGCCGGCGCCGAATGTCACGTCGGGGCTTGGGGTGATGATGGGGTTCTCTTTGTCGTGCGAGCCATGCGCCCAGCGGGTAACGCGGAACGATTTATAAAACCTGTCGGCGGCTTCCTGACCTCTTTCTGCGATCCCGATGAGGTATTCAAACGTCGTAGCCCACCCCTCGTCCATAAAGGCATAACGGCTTTCGTTCGTGCCCATGTAAAACGGGAAATAGGTATGGGCCTGTTCGTGGTCCTGTACCAGCTCGGCGAAGACCAGGTCGGGAGAGTGGCTGTCGTTCATCATCATGGGATATTCCATGTCGGCGAAGCCTTGAAATGAATTGGATTTCGGATAGGGGTAAGCTACGCCCGGCCAGTTATGGGAAAACCAGGCCAGGGAATAGCGGCCAAACTGGACGGAATGATGAAAATCCTGGGAGGCGTCGGGAAAGGCAGCCTGCATGCTGGTCCTTCGCTGCGTCTTATCGTCCACGACCACGCTGGCGGCATCCCAATCGTAGTGGTTGCTGATACCCATGGCGACGTCGCTGACATTCGTGGCCGTCCATTTCCAGGTGTTGGTGGCGTTTTGCGCGGTCACCTTATTGTCAGCCAGATCCGCGGGAGTAGCCACGTGGATCGTCGAATCGCTTGTAAAGGATTCGTTCAGCCGGGAGGCGATCCCGGGCTGAAGGACCTCCGCCGCATTTTGGAGTGTGCCGGTTGCCCAGACGATGAAATTCGCCGGTACCGTTACGTCAAGTTCATAGTCATTGAAGTCGTTGTAGAACTCCAGGGCGCCGGTGTGCGGCTGGGTGTCCCAGCCGCGGTAGTCATCATAGACGGACACGCGGGGGTAAAAATAGGCGATATAGAAACTGGTGGAATCGATCACTCCTTCGCGGCCGAATCCCCTGGACAAATTGTAGTGCCAGTCGATATTCAGCCGTGCCGAATCATGGGGCATCAGCGGCGCCGGCAAATCGACCATTTGATTGGTCGTGACCGCCTTGTCATTATCCCAGGGGATCTTAGCCCCGTTGATGGAGATCAGGTCGACTTTGATGCCCGCCGCGCTGTCGGAGGCCCCGCCGCGAATACCGGCCCGATGGACATTCTCGATCAGTTTCATATTCAGGTTGTTCAACGTGTCCGGGCTGTTGTTGTAATAGACGATCTGTTCGGTTCCCGTCAGCAACGTGTTCGGGGGCGCCACCGACAATGAAATGTGATAATGTCCGTGATTTTCCCAGTATTTCTTCCCTGGCTTGCCGTCCACGGATCGGGTGTCATTGGCATAGGCCTTTTGGATCTCGGGAGGCATCGGGAGCGATTGCGCCCCGGCCTGGACTAATTCGAAGGAGAACATAGCGAGTAACAGCAATGATTTGAACATGCCCCGTTATTTAGATTTTTGACGAATTATCCGGTAAATGTATTGAAACTGGTGTAACATTCAGTTGGTCAAGCTCAGGTACGCCGCTAATTTTTTTATTTTTCGAGACCCTTTTCAAAGCCCAGCTTGATATATTCCCGCTCCCGGATATTCAGCGGCCGGCCTTTGAATTCGGTAAAGATGGCATGGGCTTCGTCCACATCGGCCACGCCGGCTTCATAGCAGGCCCTGCCCCAGCTGTAGAGGGCCATATCAATCCGGGTATCGAGTAGGCCCGGCTTCACCTGAATTCCGTCCATTTCATGCCCTTTGATCTGTGTAAAGAAATCGAGTTTACCACCTTCCTTCGTCTCCTGAAGCACTCTTTCGTGTATCTCGGCCTTGGTCAGCAGCCTGGTGCCCGATGGCGGTGCTGAATCGAAATGCTCTTTTTTGATCAGCCCGATAACCGCAGCCTTGATGTCCTGATTGCTCATGATGGAGTAATGCCTGCCGTTGAACAGCAGCTTGCCGTCCACGATCGTCGCAGAAGAATCAAGCCGGGATCTTACCAATTCGATGGCCCGGTTTTCCGCGATATCGCCCTTTACCCGTTTTTGATAAAATTTTGGCTTGTCTTCGCCGGGTGTGCTGACCAGGATGTACTTGTCGGGATAGTTGTTCACGAGGATCAATTTGATGATCTGATTGTCTCTTACCAAAACGAAAAAATCCGCGGGCAGGTTAGTGGCGGCCTTCTCCATTTCCCGAATGCCCGGCGTATCGGAAATGTAGACCGATGTCGTCCTGTCGTCGACGTTGTTGTGCAACGGATAATAATTCGCGAGCAGCCTGCAATCGCCAATGGTATCTTCGCCCATTGGGATCGAATGCAGGACAGGATGGCCGCCGGCGTCCGTTTGGGCATGGGACAAAAGGCCGGCCAGGATGGCAAGGAAGGTAAAGGTATATTTCATGGTCAATGTATAGTTGCCGGCAAAATAGTGATTAGGCCGCGAATCGCAAATATACCGGCATTGGAAAATTGGGTATCTTCCCGAAATGCTCATTCGGCCCGCAGTCGTCGGGGAAATCCCGGCAATCGTAACCATCGTCAACGCCGCCTACCGGGCCGAAGGTGGAGAGAAAGGATGGACCAGCGAGGCGCACCTCATCGGCGGCCCAAGGACCCGCGAGGCCGATGTTGGGGAATTGATGCGCGGCCGGGGCCTGATCCTGACGGCTTGGGAAGGAGCGGAAATGGTAGGTTGTGTATACCTTTTGGTTGAAGGCGATAAGTTGAATTTGGGGATGCTTAGCGTCCGGCCGGCGTTGCAGGGGGCTGGCACAGGCAAGTTCCTGATGGCCGCGGCCACGGAGTATGCAAAGCAGCGTCAATGTAAGGCGATCCGTATTACCGTGATCTCGGTTCGGGACGAGCTGATCGCGTGGTATGAGCGGCACGGGTTCCGGCGAACCGGCGAAATCGAGCCCTTTCATGCGGGGGACAGATTCGGAACGCAAAAGCAGCCGCTGGAACTGGCAGTGCTCGAGCGGGAGTTGTAGCAAGGCGCTCTCCTTTCTATCGTACCGTAACCGCGACCAGGTTGCTCAGGCGCGTTTGGCCGCGTTTGTCTCTGAATAATACCTGGATCGCATAGGCGAGCGTGCCGCCGGGTGGAAGGTCGCCGTCGCGATAGTCGGATTTGTCGGACGCCACCGAGCGGTAGCGCGAGACGGCCGCAGGATTCCCCTTGTAGATGATGAAGAAATAATTACCCGTGTTGCTGTATTGCCAGTGCAACCGAACCTGTTTGGCCTTGCTGTCATATTCGGCGGTGAGACTGCGCACCGGCGGGAGGTCGGGTGTGGTCCGGACGATCGCCTGCACGGGCGCCGGACGGCCGGAATGGAGACTGTCGTTGTCGACGGCTTCTGCGGTGTAGCTGTACGCGACAAAGGGTTTCACGGTTGCGTCCGTGAAGTGGAAACGGGGTTTGCTGCTATCGTGGCCATGATTGGCGAGCGGCAGCCAGGGTCCACGCCCTTCTTTCCGGTAGATGATATAGCGTACGACGTCTTCGCTGGAGCTCTCGATCCAATCGATCTGCACGCCGGCGGTATCGACATATACTTTTTCGGGCAGCGGGGCGACGGGAGGAACGATATCGGGTTTTTTAAGTGCTACCGCCAGGGAATAGGGCGAGTGGTTGTTGTTCCAGTCTACAGCGGCGATCTTGTACCAGATCGATTTCGTCAGCGTGTGTAAGCTGATGCTGTCGGTGAAAACGGTGTCGGCGGTTGGATGCAGGGTGATCTGCGAAAAGACGTGCCGCGACTCGTTGGCAAAATAGACTTTATACCCTCTTATATCTTCTTCAGCGTTGCTTCGCCAGGAGAGGTGGACCAGCCCATTCCTGTCCACATATCCGCGTAAACCCTGCGGGGCGGCCGGAGGCGTGGTGTCCGGAACGATGCCCATCGTCGGTATCGAGGTGCCCATATTGCCGGCCGTGTCGAGCGCCACGACAAGGTAAAAATTCTGCCCGTGTGGAAAGGCGCCGGTGTCGGAGAATTCGATCGCTGTCGGCGGGAGAAGCCTGGGCGTGATCGTCGCATAGGGACCAGCCGCCGCGTTGTGCGAGCGCGTGACGAGATAGCCTTTGAAATCGCCTTCCCGTAAGGGTTTCTTCCAGCGAAGCAGCAGGGTCCTGCCGCGGGTGTACTTCGGGGTTTGCACGACGGGAGCGGACGGGGGCGTCAGGTCATGACCCGAGCCGCCGAGCGTGTCCGACCAGGCGCTCCACTCCCCAAACGCGTTAATGCCGCGGATGCGATAGTAATAATTGTGATAGTTACGTGGCAGGCTATCGATGTACAGCTCGTTCGTGCGCAACAACGCGATGATCCGGGCGTGGGCGGAATCTTTTTTGGCGGCGCCGGTGTCGGGCAGCGAAGTCAGGTAGGGCAGGTCGGTCAGGCTCCTAAAATGGATGTCGTCATCGCTTCGTTCTACCAGGAAGCCGCTGTATTTACCCTGCTGGCTGCGGGGCCAGTGCAATTCGGCAATACGGTCGAGCGTGATCAATTCGCCCAGGCGGGGCCGGGGTGCAAGGGCCTGGCCGCTGTTGGTCACCAGTACGTTCCCGGTGTCGATCTTTCCGTGGAGGGGCGGCTGGGCGGCAAAGACACGATAAATGTAAACGCCTCCCGGTTTGACCTGGTTGTCTGTCAGCCGGAGGCCCTCGGCCCTGGCCACTTCACCGTCGAAATCGGCAACCTCCATCGCAAAGCTGTACCGGTTTTTCCACACCCCCGCCCTGTCGCGGATCCCGGCCTGACCTTGCCGCAGGTTGGTGTTGAAATTAGTTCCATACAGACATTGAGCGGCGATGGCGGCGTATTTGTCGGCAGGGCCGAACCGGGCTTTGAAATGATCGAGTGTCCAGGGTTTTAGGGGTTGGGGAGTGATGATCGTGCGCACAGGATGTCCCTTTTGGCTGATATCGATACGTTCGACCAAGTAACCGTAACGATTGAGATCGGACCAGGCCTGGGGATTGGTCGGACCCCAGCGAAGTACCACTGAATCCCCGCAGGCTTCGGCCAGGACGCGGATCTGGGCATGAAAGTCGACCGCAGGGAGGTTGGCGGAGGACGCTGCGGATATTCCTGGTTTCCTGTCTCTGCGCTGGCCCCGGGCCGGCTCCGTGATCAACATGGAACCCAGGTAGAAGATAGCGAGCGTGCACAACGTGATCGGTTTCATAAGGAGCTCATTTTGTCGTGAATGATTTGGTGACGATGACACTTTGCAGCGGGCCGGCCTGGTAGCGGAAATTGATCGTCCGCGGTCCGGCGGGGTAAGGCGTAAAGCTGAGTTGGCGAAGTTTGCCAAGCAATGTTGTGGCGGCGGGGTCGGTATACAGGTTGTACAACTGATTCCATGGCATGGTCACACTGCCGCCGACGGCATTCGTGCAGAAACTGATGTCGCCGTCCATCTGGCCAAGGATATTTGCCGCATCATTGGGGTCCAGTTGGTGTTGGATGATGGAGATCTGGGTCTGCGCCAGCAGGCCGAAGCTGCTCATGAGGTTGCAGTCTTCGCGCAGAAAGTGGTCGCGACTCCAGGTCATCGTTGGCGGGAGGACCATTTTGATTCCCGGCATGCGCGAGGCGGTTACCGGGCGGACGCCAAGCGAAGACGGGATGGATACGGAATATCCCGCGGATGTTGTAACGGTAGTTAATCCGGACGATGAGGCCCCGCCAAGACTCACACCGCGCGCCAGGGCCGGGCTCAGGGAGGCATACCGGCTGACGGCCGTGCCGGTCTCCGAAAGGCTCAGCGGAGAGCTGACAGAGAAGCCGCTCCAGTCCAGGGTTTGCACGGGTTCAAAAATCTGCTCCCGGATCAGCGCTGCGCCAAAATTAACGCTTACGTGCTTTGGAGCCAGTGTCCACACGGGCGCGTAGACGTTGTTGTCCATGAATCCATCGTTGGTTTGGCCGTGGCTCCACTCTATCCGGGCGTTGAACAGGGCGGGCCAGGATGTTCCGTCGGGGGCCGTAAAGCCGTTGATGTCAAACTGGTCGAAAAGTTCGGCGGGAACGGTGGCGGTGCCGATCAGGACGTTGTCGCCGTTGCGGGTGCCGGCCCAGGTGCCCATGGCAGAGAGTTTGTCGGCAAAATTGTTGTATTGGCTGGTGGAGAAGCAGGTCGTGTAAATGGGTTTCGGCATGGCGGCGGACCCACCGACCGCGTTCGTCACGCGGGTCTGCCGGATATTGACGCTCACGCCGCCGACCGTGCGGGTGCTGGCGCTGACGTTGGTAAGGGCCTTGGCGCTGAACGTGGCGGGTACGCCGGGGGTGGACCAGAATTCCTCCCGGTAGACCGTGTTGCTCTTCAATCCTGCGGGAAGGTTGAAGTGGATCGTCTTTGTTCCCATATCGACCGTAAAGGTTGTCTTGAGCGTATCACCGCCGGGGATGGCTATAAAATAGACGGCATAGTTCTGATGGCCGGCCAGGGACCCGGCATTGTTGCCGCCGCCGGGGACCGGCAGGATATTGGGCTGGATCTGGTCGAGCTGGAGGATACCTGCGCCGCCAAATTCATTTTTCAGCACATATCGTTCGTTCTTGACGGGATAGGCAAGATGAACCATGAAATCCGGGATATAGTCCGGGGCCGGTCCGGTCCTGAAGGTCCAGGTGGTCGTCTGCTGGACCGCTTCGCGCTGGCCGTCCTGATCGCTGTAGGGGTTGTCCCAGCGATTTTCATCCGGGTACCATTGCATAGCATTACAAACCACCGTGGCAGTATAAATGGTGTTTGGCAGCAGGGTGGCGTCATGGGTCAGAACGCCGGTAGTGTTGTTGTTCTGGTACTGAACGTGGACGCCGGATGCATTCACGTTATTGGCTGTCAGGGTATAGTTCAGCAATGAGAATTGGAAGGTCCGCGTCTCTCCGTTGGGGTTCTGGTTGGTGGGCGGCACTTCCACGTCATAATTCTGGTTGAGGCCCACATTCGAAGCGACATAGGGATAAGCAAACACACTCGCCGAATCGCGCGGGCCCCAGTCACTGATGATCTGCACGTCGCCGAGCGGGTTCGGGCTGGGATAACATTTATCCCCGATGGTAAAGGCGGCATCGGTATTGATGCTGATCAGCCCGCCAAAAAGCTGGCCCTCGACGTGTACGGACCCGTCGAGCCAGGTGGGATTGGGAAGGCCGGCGGATAGCACGCCCCCTGCTTCGAATTTGACGAGACTGAAATCACCTTTTACAAACCAACAGTCGACATGGACGCCGACGTCCAGGTCGAAGTAGAAATAAAGTTGCCCAAGCGCATACCAGTTTTCCCAGCCGGCGGCTTGCTGGTTGCACTGGAAGCTGTTGGTAAAATGTTTCAGCGCAAGGTCGAAACCAAGGATGGCACTGATATTCGCATACAGCATCGCCACGCTGAACCGGAGGCTGCCGGTGACCTGGGCGCCGAACATGAAGCCGCTGCCGTCCGCCTTATTCATTGCATTCACGAGGGCGTCCACACCCGGATTACGTTGCACGCCAAAAGAAACGAGGGCGTCCGGGAGCGGCGGAAGCGCCGGATTGATGAGAGAACCCATTTCGAAATAGGCTGTGGCGCCGACATTGATGGCATAAACCGAGTTGCTGTCCTTGAAAAGGCTGATGCTGACCCTTTTACCGAATGCGTCGCCAATCTTGAAGAACCAGCCATCCGGACCGGCATAGATGCCGATCGGTATCTCGGCCTGCACCGTTGCAAACGTTCCCTGGATATCCGCGTTGAGATTGAATTTGTTCTGGGTGAAGTCATAGTTGATATCCACCGATCCCTGGATGGTCGGGTGCGCATTGCCGGGATAGTCAGTCAGGACATAGACGTTGCCGGAAAGGTCCAGCATGCTCAATGCGCCATTGGTGATCTGCGCGGTCAGGGTGACTTTGGCATTCATGGCCTGCGGGCCGGTGAGTAAGGCAACGCAAACGGTCGCCCTGATGCCAGCGGAGCCCTGTTGCGGGGTAAAGGTCACGCCGGACATGGTGTGACCCGGCGTCGCGTCGTTTGCTTTGGATGCCGCTGTGAGGTTGGTGGGGTCTGCGGGCAGGTTGGGGCTCATTTGCATGTTGTAGTATGCACCGCCGCCAAACCCATTGATCCCGACCGGGGGAACCACAGGGAACGGCGAGGGAAGCGTCGCACAGGCATCGATATACCAGTAGTTGAAATTATTTACCGATCCGAACTGCGCGGTGGCTTCGACGGCCACCATGGGGAATGTCGCTGCGACATGGCCTTTGACGCCGTCCCCGTAAGTGTTGTCGTGGTTGTAGAAGACGAGGTAGCCGTCGACGCTTACCGGACCCACATCACCCTTCAGCGCGATGGAATCTACATCCACTCCGCCGCCCAACGTGATCTGGGGCGCCTGGTTGGTGAATGATGCATTGATCTTACCATAGACCGCCAGTTTGGTGGTCGCGCTAACCACCGATTCGTCCCCGAAGCCGAGATTGAGATTGAGGTCGAATTGAACACCCAGCTTGAGGTCGGTCATGTCGCTAAAGTCTGTATAGGGGGCAACGTTGTTGATTGACACGGGGAAACCGCCCACGGTCTTCTGCGGGCTTGCGAACGCCCAGGTGCCCGGACTGAACCAGAATTTGGAGGCCTTTGTTTTGGGGTCGCGGTTGGCCAGCCCCATGCTGTCAAACTTGAGCGCAGGGAAGTTGAGGTTTGGCGCCCCGTTGGAAATATCGATCCCGATGCTGCCGTTGAGTATGAACGAGATGGCTGCACCGAGGCTGTCTTTTTTCACCTGGAAAGCGCTGTTTGGGTTCAATTGGACATAGGCTGCCCAAAGATCTATCTTCATCGAATCCGACGGCTTCACCACAAACTGATATTGCAGCGAGGAATCTTTGCTGGTCGAATCTCCCGTGCCGATATGCATGTCGCCGAGGTAGGCCAGGGGTGTCTTGCTGATCGGCATTTGGATCTTGCCGTTAAAAGCGCCTTTTGCGAATGTATTTTGGGTCACCTCCACTTCGACGGAATCGAGCGAAAAGGCCCAGCCGCCGAGATTCCCGTCGGTGATGTCGATGAGGTTCGTCCCGAGGATGTCCGCGCTGACACCCTTGCTGTCGATGACAAGGTTCTTCGCTTCGAAAGCGGTGCGCTTGGTGCCCTGATTGAATGTTTTGAAGTCCGGTGGGAGGAGCACCTTCATATCCGAGACATAGAGACCTTCGAAATCCGTGCCGCTGAATCCGGTATAATTCTTCGGAAGGTTGAAGCCGGGCGGGTTGCTTTTGCCGGAGTGATCGTAGAATATAGAATCGGGCATGAAACTAAGTCCTTTTACACCGACGATCTGGAACCGCGGGAGCGTGATCGATGCGACCCAATCATCCCATTTATGGAATTGAAACCCGAGGGTGGCCACCACGGCGCTGTCCAGGGCTTTACCGGTGGTATCTTCCCGGACGATGGCGCTCTTGGGAAAACTGATCCGGGCATGCGCCACAACGGCGCTCAGGCTGTCACCGGCCCAGCTGACATAGGTGCCCATGGTTGAATCCGCGTTTGGAGAGCCCTGGAAGACGATGCTGTCGGCCTCGCTTCCAAAAGTGAAATACCGGTCGGTGGGGAGCAGTAGGGTGCCCTGGGAAAATTTCATACCCGACGGTTGGATACAGAAGCCGGTGCCCGCCAATGACAACCAGCCGTTGGCTTCGGGGATATTGACGTCGCAAAGCACGCTCATGGTGGCTCCCTTCGGAGAAAAGGTCATGCTCATGATCGCGAGCGTGACGGGTGTCCCACCCATGTTCTGGTTGTCGATACCGATCGGGAAATTGACGGGTGTATTGCCGGTGATCTGGCTGATCAGCTGGCTGGCTTTGTTGTTGGAGAGAAAATTGTCCACCCCGCTGGATAATTGGTCCAGTTGGGACCCCGATGCCTTGGAGAAGCTGGCCCAGGACCCAAAACCCTGAAATTGCTGCTGGGCGGTAGAGGACGTGACGAGCCCCGCGTAGACCTTTTTCTCCTTATTGACGCGAATATTGCTGAAGACGACGGCCAGTTTTATCGTTACCCCTTTTGGTTTCCAGTCGATCGTCCCGCTTCCTTTGTAGGTGCTGTCATTGTTGCGGGTAATGGTGGTCGGCGTTAGGGTGAAGTCTCCGATGGTGATGGCCACGTTTTGCAGGGTCGTATTGGCGTCGATGGGGGTGGAATCGGCCGGCGCCGTGAGGCCGCAATCCGCGACGGAGTCGAATGCGGTAGGATTTTGATTGACCGGGCTCTTCGTCGAATCCGGCTTGTTATTTTGGGAAGAGTCTGATTTGTTAGCGGAATCTGGTTTGTTGTTGAGTGTGGCTTGGTTGGGCGGATTGGGTTGGGTGGACGCGGCCGGCGGCCCGGGTTGATTGGACAGCGAAGGCGGGATGGGCTGGTTCATGATGAGGCCGTCGGCGCCGGGCGTCCCGTATTGGAAGGCGACCGGTGCGCTGTAGCCGTTGTTGTCAAAGGCGATGGCCGTGTTGAGCGCCGCGGGTGGCGTACTCGCCCGTACGCGGACCGCATAGGTGAGACCGGTTTGCAGCACGTTCCGATATAAGATGGTGTCGAACGGGAAGAGGGCGGTGGGGAGTCCTTGCTTCAAAAAGACCGGCGGGTTATTCATCGCGTCGGTGGGCGTTTGCCCGGGGAATACCCGGTGGATCTCGAGGTTATAGCTGATGACCGGTAGCGCCGCCGCGCAGGTGTAATGGGGCGTCGTCCAGCTGAATATCAGTGGATAGGCTGGATTGACGGTCGCGATCCCGGTATTGATGTCCACGCCGTTGACGGGTTGGACGAATTGCGGTGCGGAGGCCTTGTAACAGACCGAAAAAATGGAGCAGCCCGCATTGGGGTCTGACAGCGGACGCGCGTAGCCGGCGTCGTTATAAGCGAAGGCGGTAAAGCAAATCCGGTAAGTGCCCTCGGGCAATTTGTAGTTCAGGCCGTCGCGAAGGTCATTGACCGAGATGTCCTGGAATGAGAGGTTGTTGGGCGTAAAATTGCCGAACGCCTGTTCGAGCAGGTCGTTGGTCAACGTGACGGGCAGTCCTGGCGTCAGGTTGATCGGTTGAGAAGGCTGGAAGCCGGTGCTGAGGGAAACGGTAAATGGCGAGGGGGCCAGGCGTTGCAGGGTACCGGAGAGGCGAATCGCGAGGGGGGCGCCTGTGGGGCTGCCTCCGCTGACGATGACGATCAGCCGGCCGCCGGTCACCGACGACAACATCTGGTCGAAAAAAGGGCTTACCGGCGGGATCACGGTGGTGCGAATGGCGACGGAATATGGCTGGGACCAAACGGCCCCGCTAAGCGCCGTAGAGAGGAGCAGCATCAGCATTAACCGGCAAATGGAGGATTTGATCATGGTTGTCAGGCTTAAAATGAATAGTTGTACGATAGTCCGCCCGCCAGATTGGTCGTGCTTACCGCATACGGCAGCTTTTGCTGCAGATTGAGATAATTGCTGGTGGGCGGGGTGGAGACAAGGTTGAAATAAGCGGAAAAGCTGTGGTGCTTGGCCGGACTGTAATGGATATTGGCCGATCCGGTGATGTTGTTGCTCACCGCCGACAGGGTATAATGGTTGATCAGGTAACCGGCCGTCAGTTGAAAACCCAGGTTTTTCTTTTTCAGGAGCTGCGCACCACCGCCGAGATTGAGCCCGATGGAGGCGTAGACATTAGTATCCTGGGCGTACCGGTTGCCCATAGCGCTCGCCGTGAGCGACCAGGATTGTTTCGTAAAGGAACAGGTATAGCTGAGGAGACCGGTCATGGTATTGCTGCTGGTGCCCGGAGAAGTAAAAGGATTGTTATCCCGAAGGACCGACACGCTGGCGCTGATGCTGAGGCTGCTGAGCACCGCGACCGAACCAAATGTGAAGTTAGGCGTTACGGAGATGCTGTACACTTGTTCGGCTTCCCGCACCGTGTCGGAAACATGCGCCGTGCCGTCGGCCTGGCTGATGTCGACCGTCGAAAGGGCTACGCTGAGGTTCGCGTGGGCGGACATCATGGCGCCGAGGTTGAGGGACCCGGTGAACGCGTTCAATTTGCTGGCTTCCTTGCCGGAGACGCCCGTCTCCTGATCGTTCAGGTTAGCGTTGAGGTTTAGTTTTCCTTTCGCCAGGATCAGCCCCGCGTTCCATTGAAACGTCTGGAAGTCGTTTAGCATGTAAGGAATGCCAAGAGAATGGAAGTCCGGCTGAACGCGTCGATATCCCAGCGTGGTATTGAAGGTCTTCAGAAAAAACGAGAACAGGGTCTGGCCGGCGAAACTCACGACCGTGCTGTTGCGGTAGTCAATGAGGCGGGAGGCGAATTTGTCAAATGTATTGGTCAGCGTGTCGCGGTTCACTTTTGAGGCAGCCAGGTCCTGGGTGATGGCGCTGGCGGCCATGTCGCCCGACCAGACGATGCGGCGTTTCAACAAACTGAGCTTAAAGCCGGCCCCCAGCACGGTATTGTCCTGCGGGCGAATTACCGCCGTGTCCGTGACAAGTTTGATCGAACCGCTGTCGTCGCGGGCATGGAAGTACAGTATGTCGAAATGGTTGGCCTCGGTGCCAATGCCGACCTTCATGCCATACCCTTTGCGGCCGAACTGCGGCTGGGCAAGGTGGCCCGTCGTAGTGTCCTCACTGACCGCTTTATTGAGGCTGCCATAGAAGGCGGCGAACCTGAAGATGCCCGGGGTGAGCTCGAGTCCGGCGCCAAGAAAACTTTGTCCGCCGAAGACAAGGGGGGACATGTTGATCGTTCTGTAACCGAGATCGAGTTTGATCCATTTGTACGTGGGGCTGACGCCGAACTGGGCGAACGGCGTGGTATAGCTGTTGCTATACTGGGTCAGAACAAATGAAAATGGAAAGGAGAAGCCGTAGACGCTCGGGGTGAAATTCGCGTAGAGGTTCCAGGCAAAGGGCGGCTGCGTATACAGGTTTTCAGTGGAATGGTAAAAGCTTAAGCCGCCACCGATGTTGCCCGTGATCGTGAAAGGTTTGGTCTTTCCGATCTTGCCCAGGTCCTGGGCCCTGAGGCCGGCGGCCAGTGCGAGGAAGAGAGTGGTGAACAACAAATATTTCATAGCACGGTATGACTGAAGCCGATGTCCACGATGCCGTTGATGAAGTCGGTGTATATCGACAGCTGACCGGGGAAGGTAGGGGCGGTAGACGTTTGCGTATACTCATACCCATAAGTGACGTAACCTTCTGTCATTGGAAAAATATTTCCCCTGTCGGTGCGATGGACGTCGTAAAAATTGTAATCGGAGGGGGCTCCGGCTGGCGGCAGGTTGGTGGGCGTCATGTTGACGCTGACTACATACTGGTGGTTGGCGGCGATGGAGACCTGGGCGTGGGTAGCAGTCAGGTCTATATAGGTGAAGGCGGCGGCGTTCGCCGCTTTGATGTCTTGTCGGGCAAGGATAGCCTGGGTTACGCCATCCCAAAGCGTAACCGGATACACATTCCCTGTATCCGGCAGCCGGATGCCCATTTGATAAATGGTGCCGGTGTCCGAGACCGTGAAGCTGTACCCCAGCTCCACAGGTGTTTCGTTGGGATGCAGGGTAACCAGGGTGGTATCGCCCGTTTGCGCGAGGTATTGATTGAACGGGTTGACCGTCGAGACGCGCGGCGGCGGGTTGTGCCTGGACTTTGTGCAGGTTGTCGAGCTGGCGAGCACGAAGACCGGCAACAAAAGCCAGAGCGATCTGGATCTTAGCATAGCTTAGCAATTGTGTCGCCAAATTATCACGCGGGAAAGTTTTTACTAAGTGCCGGTCCATATCCGGCGGACGGTAGTCCGTAACTGGCAGATTTTTGAATGCGGGCGCAAAAAGCTGCGGGGCCGGAAAGGCGTGAATTATATTTGCACAAGCCGGCCGGTAAGTGCAAAAGCAGTACATTAGGAGATGAATAAAACCTGGCTGTTCGTCCTGCTCGCCGCGCCGGTTATTGCCGACGCGCAAAAAGATTCGCTGATCATCGACTGGAATAAGGTCGGGTCGGTGTCCAAATCGACGCCGACGCTTCAGGTGGTCGTCAATCCGCCGCTTCGCCGCGGTTCCGCCATTCACGATGCGACGTTCGCCGCGCTGGCGGCGCTTGGCTGTGACTACGTCCGGTATGTCCCCTGGCTGCCTTACCCCCGGCTTGGAGTAGCGGAATTGCAGCCGCCTTCGGGCGGCCGGACCTCCTGGGACTTCAGCCTGCTTGATCCTCTTACCGTCGATTTTCTTGAGGCAACAAAGGGCCACCCCGTGATCCTCAATTTCAGCACGATCCCCGAATGGATGTATACCACGGACAAACCAGTCGAAGTGCCGGCCAATCCGGATTCGGTCTTTTGGGACTATACGCAGGGAACCGCACCCAGGGATCCCAGCTATCAGCAGATCGGCGATTATTACAGACGGCTTTTCAGTTGGTATGCCAGGGGTGGGTTCAGAGACGAGACGGGCAGGGAGCATCATTCGGGCTATCACTATGCCATTCCTTATTGGGAAGTCCTCAACGAGGTGGATTTCGAACATGCGAATACCGCTCAGTCCTATACCCGGCTCTACGATGCGATCGTGACTTCGATCCAAAAGGTAGCCCCCGAAACGAAGTTCGTTGGATTGGCGCTGGCCGATCCGATCCGGCCGGAATGGTACGAGTATTTTTTGAACCCTAAAAATCACCGCCCGAATATTCCGCTCGACATGATCTCGTATCATTTTTATGCGAGCGGTTCGATCCAGCAGGGCGTGCCTGTCATGCAGTATACCTTTTTCGATCAGGCGGATGGATTCCTGAAGGCGGTGAAATTCATCGAAGCGATCCGGATGCGCCTTTCGCCCGCCACCAGGACCACCGTGGACGAGATCGGGAGTATCCTGAACAGCGACAACGGGAGTCCGGATGCGGTGATACCGGATGAATACTGGAACCTGTCCGGGGCGCTCTATGCCTATCTTTACCTGGAACTCACCCGTATGCATATCGATATTGTCGGGGAATCGCAGCTGGTCGGCTATCCGACACAATATCCCAGCGTCAGCATGATCAATTGGAAGACCGGCAAACCCAACGCCCGATACTGGATATTGAAGATCATCAAAGACAATTTCGGCCCCGGCGACTCGCTGGTTTCGACAAGTGACGTAAATGGAGGGATCGTGGCCCAGGCATTTCAGACAAGGCATGGCAAACGAGTCCTGCTGATCAACCGAACCGACCGGCCGGTGCTGTTGGCGCTGCCGCCGGATCTGCAGGGAGCGAAACTGACCGTGGTCGATCCTTCCACCGGCGATAATGCGCCGGCGAGCGTTGTCCCGGGACAAGAGGGGATTGAACTGAAGCCGCTGGCGGTGGCGGTGCTGGCGCAGTAGCAAAGAAATATTTCGCTAATATTGTATCGCATAGATATAATTAAAACCAGCAGCTGCTATGAACGATTCGCTTCTCCGGATATCCCGGCTTGTCAGCATGGGGATCCTGCTCTTTTTTTTCTCTGCCTGTTCGCATCACCGACCGGGGAAACCACGGATCCTGGTCTTTGGCAAAACGACAGGATATCATCACGAGTCGATCGCCGACGGAAACACCGCGCTCATCCGAATGGGCAAAGACAACGGTTTCGATGTCGATACAACGACAAATGCAGCCTGGTTTACCGATGACAGCCTGAAAAAATATTCGGCGGTGGTCTTTCTCAGTACCACCGGAAATGTGCTGGACTACCGGCAGCGGGTGGCGATGGAACGGTATATCCAGTCCGGCGGCGGCTATGTCGGCATTCATGCGGCAGCGGACTGCGAGTACGACTGGCACTGGTACGGGCGGCTTGCAGGCGGGTATTTTTTCGACCACCCCGGTATCCACGACACTTTCCCGAATATCCAGCCGGGCGTGTTGAACGTCGTGGATACGACCAACGACGCGACGAAATTTCTGCCGAGGCCATGGAAACGCACCGACGAATTCTATAGTTATAAGTCGCTTGACTCCGGCCTGCACGTGTTGCTGGCCATCGACGAACGTAGCTATAGGGGCGGACACAGGATGGGCAATCACCCCATGGCCTGGTACCATGAATACGACGGCGGCCGGGCCTTCTATACGGAGCTCGGGCATACGCGGGAAAGCTATCACGAGGATCTCTACCTCAAGCACCTGCTGGCGGGAATCCGCTACGCGATCGGCAACAACGACGAATTGGATTACACCAGGGCGAGGAGCCCGATCCCGCCGGACGAGGACCGGTTTGTAAAGACCCAGCTCGTCGAAGGACAGTTCTTCGAGCCCACGGAAATGACGATCCTGCCGAACCTGGACATCCTGATCCTGCAGCGGCGGGGGGAGATCATGTGGTATAACCACGAGACGAAAAAGGTGAAGCAGGTGGGCTTTTTGAACGTGTATTATAAGGCCCACGTGCCGGGGGTGAATGCAGAGGAGGGGATGCTGGGTCTTGCGAAGGACCCCGGCTATGCGACCAACCACTTCGTCTATATTTATTACAGCCCGGCGGATAGCAGCGTAAACCGGCTCTCGCGTTTCACTTTCCTGGACGATACGATAGCGCCGGCTTCGGAGAAGACGATCCTGGAAGTAAAGGCGCAACGGGAGATCTGCTGCCATACGGGCGGCAGCATCGCCTTCGGGCCGGACAAGCTGTTGTATTTTTCCACCGGTGATAACTCGACGCCATTTGACGAAAAAGGCGCAAGATTTGTGAACAGCGGTTTTGCGCCGCTCAACGATCTTCCCGGACACCAGCAATACGACGCCCGGCGCTCGGCGGGAAACAGCAACGACCTGCGGGGAAAGATCATCCGTATCCGGGTAAAAAGTGATGGCAGTTATGAGATCCCGGCGGGAAACCTCTTCCCCGTTGGCGAGCCGAAAACGAGGCCGGAGATCTACGTAATGGGCGATCGCAACCCCTACCGCATTTCGATCGACCAAAAAACGGGATATCTCTATTGGGGAGAGGTGGGGCCGGATGCGAACGACGATAGCTTTGCGACACGCGGCCCGCGGGGCTACGACGAGGTCAACCAGGCGCGCAAGGCGGGGTTCTTCGGGTGGCCATTGTTTGTAGGGGACAACTATGCGTACCGGGAATTCGATTATGCTACCGGGAAAAGCGGTCCGGCGTTCGATCCTGCAAAACCGGTGAACGATTCTCGTAACAATACGGGCTTGCGCGAGCTGCCTCCGGCGCAACCGGCGTTTATCTGGTATCCCTACGGACCGTCGCACGATTTTCCGGAGGTGGGAACGGGCGGCCGCAATGCGATGGCCGGTCCGGTTTATTATACGGATATGTATCCTGCAGCCACTCGTTTGCCGGACTATTACAACGGCAAATTCATCATCTATGAATGGATGCGGGGCTGGATGAAGGCGGTCACGATGCTGCCCAACGGTGATTTTGACAAAATGGAACCCTTTGCGCCCGGGGTGAAAATGAACTCCGTGATTGACATGGAAGTTGGTCCGGACGGCAAGATATACTTGCTGGAATATGGAACCGGTTGGTTCACCAGGAACCCGGATGCAGGGCTGGCGAGGATCGATTATATCGCGGGCAACCGTGCGCCGGTTGTGGCAGGCGTGAACGTGGAAAAGACCTCGGGGACCCTGCCTTTTACGGTGAAGGCGATTGCGGAGGCGCGGGATCCGGAGAACGGGAAAATGACGTATGAATGGGATATGGGAGATGGGACAAAAAAGGAAACGAGCGAGCCGGACATAAGCTACACGTACACGCGCGCGGGAGACTATGCGATTTCTGTCATCGCGAAGGACGATCAGGGCGCTACAGCCAGGAGCGGGTCGGTCGGCGTTTACGCCGGGAACGCCGAACCGGTCGTATCGGTTACGTTGAAGGCCGGTAACAAATCCTTTTACCTCCCCGGCGTTCCGGTGGCTTATTCCGTCAGCGTTACAGACAACGATACGGCAGCGATAGACCCCGCCAACCTCTATGTTTCGGCGGATTACCTGCAAGGTTATGACAAGACGGCAATACCAACGGGGAACAACCTCGGTCAGGCGGCGGTCAGCGGCAGGCTGCTGACACAGACGCTGGATTGCAAGAGCTGTCATAAAGAAGCCGATAAATCGATCGGCCCCGCCTTCGTACTGGTGGCTGCGAAATATAAGGACGACCCTAAGGCCGCTAACTATCTCACGCAGAAGATCATCCATGGTGGCAGCGGAGTTTGGGGCGACGTCGCGATGTCGGCGCATCCAACCCTGTCATCGGAAGATGTCAGCCAGATCGTGACCTGGATCCTGTCGCTGGGGAACAAGACGGCGATGAAAAAATCGTTGCCGGAAGCAGGAGCCGTTGTCCCGCCGGCGAACGAGCCACCCAACACGTCACTCGTCATATCGGCGAGTTATACGGACAAGGGCGGTAACAATGTCAAGGCGCTGACTGGCAGGAATTCCGTGGCCTTGCGGAGCAGCACGGTGTATTTTACAGGTATGGAAAAAAGAAAAGGCTTCACCCCGTTCAAGTACAACGACGAGCAACTCATGCTCTTCCCGGCCGCGGAAGGTTGGGTGGCGACAGACCCTGTCGACCTGACGGGAGTGCGGCAGATCGGCCTGAGTTGCGGAAGGCAGACGGCGCCGAAGCTGCCGCTGCATATGGAAGCGCGGCTCGACGGTCCGGAAGGTCCGCTCCTCGGCAAAGGCGCTCTTTCGCCGTCCGTGAAAAAAGGCGGCCAATTCGTCATGCTGACGATCCCGGTCAGCGCGGTAAAGGACGTCGGAATGCACGCGGTATATATCGTGTATAGTGGTAAGGAACCCGTGAGCGGCGGTATACAATTCATCCAATTCAAATGATAAAAAGCTATCTGCCGCTCCTGCTGCTGATCGCGGGCTGCAGGCCCACCGAAAAGCCATTGCCCCGCATCGCCATTGCGGGCCTTGGGATCGAATCGAGCACATTTTCGCCCGCGACCAGCGACGAGGCGGCTTTTCATGCGCGCTACGGCGACAGTGTCTACACCATCTATCCATTCATGGCGAATGATTCGCCCCTGCGGGCGCGCGCGGTCTGGATCCCTGCGATCGTCGGTCACGCATTACCGGGAGGAGCGGTTACCCGGGAGGCATACGAATCCTTGATGCGGAAGACTCTGGACTCTCTTCGGGCGCATCTCCCCTATGACGGGCTGTTTTTCGATATTCACGGCGCGATGAGTGTGGTTGGGCTGGACGACCCGGAAGGGGACATGATCACCCGGATCCGCGGTGTGGTCGGGAGGAAGACGATCATCTCGACTTCCATGGATCTGCATGGGAATGTCTCGGAAAGACTGGCGCG
Source organism: Puia sp. (assembly GCA_035572015.1). GTDB lineage: Bacteria > Bacteroidota > Bacteroidia > Chitinophagales > Chitinophagaceae > Puia. The sequence continues at coordinate 21,480 of DATNBP010000149.1, forward strand.
ACAGACCGATCTGATCACCGATTACCGGATGGCGCCGCATGAAGATGCCATGCAGACCAAGGAGCGGGCGGTGCGCGACCTGCTCGGCCGCCTCGAGAGCGGAAAGGGCAAACCGGCATACAAAGCCTTCGTTCCCATCCCGGTGTTGTTGCCGGGAGAAAAGACCAGTACGAGGATCGAACCTGCAAAGACGGTGTTTGGCCGGATTGATTCCACGCTGGCCTCGGACGGGATCGTCGACGGGGGAATATGGGTGGGTTATCCTTGGGCCGACGAGCCGCGGAACCATGCGGTGGCGGTGGTGACGGGAGATGACAGGGAAAAAGTGGCGCGGGCTGCTGAAACCCTGGCGCGCCGGTTTTGGGACGCGCGTCGGGGTTATGCCTTTGTCGCACCGACCCGGACCTGGAATGAATGTCTCGACAGCGCGCTGCACTCCACCCGGCATCCATTTTTTATCAGCGATATGGGGGATAATCCGACGGCGGGCGGAGCGGGGGATGTGACCTGGACCCTCAACCAGTTGCTGGCGCGGCCGGAATTCAAAAAGGCCGGCGGACCGTCGCTGATCTATGCATCGATCCCGGGTCCGGACCTTGTCGCCCAGGCTGCTAAGGTTGGAGTCGGGGGACATGTGGACGGTTATGCCGGCGCGGTAGTCGACTCAAGGTATTCGCCGCCCGCGCATCTCGCGGGTAAGGTGGAATCGATCGCCACGGGCGACAAAGACGCAGTGATCGAAACGGTGATACGAGTGGGCAGCCTGCACGTGATCGTGACGCAAAAGCGGAAACCGTATCACCACGAATTGGATTTTACGCGGTTGGGGCTGCATCCCCGGAAGACGGATATCGTAGTGGTCAAGATCGGATATCTCGAGCCGGAGTTGTACGCGATGCGCGCGGACTGGATCATGGCGCTCACACCGGGCGGCGTTGATCAGGATATCATGCATTTGACTTACCGGCGGATAGAGCGGCCGATGTTTCCGTTCGACCAGGATATGAAGGATCCGGATCTTTCCGCGCGGATGATCGCGTCTTCGGACAGCGTAAAATAGGTATCTACTTGCATATGAAGACGTTGCAGGATCGTAGTTTTACTTCGTAGAACTACCTATGACCAGCGGGTTTTGTGAACTATTTTTGCCACGTCACTGATGCCTTCCGCAAAATGAAAAACCCTGAATATCCGTACCCACGGAAGGCCGACACCTTGCCCAATATTCCTATGAAGATCGGAGTAAATTAAATCCATACCTGGGGCCGGCATTGTTTTATCCAAACCTTAAAACGATGTTGACACGCGTACCCTTTCGATTCTGCAGTATCGCGCTTATTCTGGCGATACCGACCATGCCCACGGCTGCCGACCTCGTTCATCAGGCAGCCAGAAGCGGGCAGGTTGCTCGTTACGCGGCCGTATCCGGTCACGTCGAGACCTCCCGTTCCATTCAAAAACAGATCGAATTACCCCTGTCCAATGGCCAGGGGATGACATTCGTACACAACTATATCCGGCAAAATGACGACGTCCTTTATGTTGTCAAACAACGCAGCGAAGGACCGTTCTCGATCATCGACTCGGTGCTTGACCGCTATGACTTGCCGGAGGAACTGAAATATCTTGCGGTGATCGAGTCCCAACTCAAACCTTCGGCCTTGAGCCGGGTGGGCGCGCGTGGTCCCTGGCAGTTGATGCCGGGAACCGCACACGAGCTTGGCCTGAAAGTGAACCGCCGTGCGGACGATCGCGTCAACTATTACAAGAGCACCGTGGCCGCGGCAAAATACCTGCGTGATCTGCACCGCGAGTTCGGCGATTGGTTGCTGGTGCTTGCTGCCTACAATGGCGGCCCTCGTCCCGTCTGCCGGGCTATCCGAAAAGCGCACAGCCGGTCTTTCTGGGTCCTGCAGAAATACCTGCCGGCGGAGTCCCGCGGCCACGTCAAGAAGTTTATCGCAACGGCCTATTATTTCGAAGAAACGGCTGCTGCCCGCCGGGTGGTCAAACCGGAGCCCGAACCGGCTTCCGTCGCAGCTGCGGCCGGCGAAACGGACAATGATAAATTCCAGCGGCTGATGAAGGAATCGGCACAGTCCCTCAGGTCATCCAACGAACTGGTAGGGAATTAGGGCGGCACGGAACCATTCATTCGATCACCCGTCCGGTCTCCGGCTCAATTCTGAAAATGCGCAATGTCCGCATCGTCTTCCCTTCCATATCCACGCTGGCAGTCGCGCTGACGGTGACAAAGGCGCCGGGAATGGCTGCAAAAGGAGTGATCATGCCCATGGTGTAGCCGGCCGAATAGGTTCGCCGGCGATATTCTTTCGACCCCATGACATAGAATTGATGGCAGCTGTTGAAAATAGGGAAGAAATTGCCGTCCATCATCACGTAAGGACGGCTCCCGTCGCAGTAACCCCAGACCGTATGGTTGAAAATGAGCTTACCTGTTTCATCCGGAAGGTTTAGCTCCAGGTTGCCGCCCGCATCCGTATCAACACTGTATTTCAGGATGGACGGCGAGTTGTTCCAGAAATCATCGACCGTGGCATACACGCCTTTAGGGAATACGGTCGCCGTGTCCATGGGATAGGCAAACCGGGTCCGGTTGAAAGAATCGATCTGGGTGTACGAAACGGATGGCCTTTGCCGGGCGAAGTCGCTGGCGGCAACCTGACCCATAAAGACATCGAAAAGCTCCCTCAATTGTTGTTGCGCTACTATCCTGGTATCGGGCCCATGCAGTTTTTCCACGGTGCTGTCCATCCTCGTCAAAGGTTGGAAGCCATCCCTGCCAGACAGGTAGGCCTCCACCCGGAAGCGGATATTCCACTCATTGTTCCACCTGCTTTGGAAGCTGTCGGGTGTGGAGATCCAAACGTCCTTAAGAACGATCAGCAAAGACAACCGGCCGGAAGCTTTGGCGTAAGCGGCGTCGAGATAATCGCCCGGCTGGGCCGCCGGCGCCTCGCGAAACTGCAATTCGTGCTGTCTTGTCCCGCCTATACGGACGATTCCCATGCGCAGGGTGTCGGGCCGGGCATCGACCACCCGGATGTGCCGGAACAATTTGGGATAACCCTGACCGTATTTGTCAAGCGGCAGGTTAATATGGTCGACTCCGCATTTTTTTTGGATGATTTGCTGACCTGAGCCACCGGACTGGGCGGTTACGGAGCTATTCAGGATGACTGCGAGCGTGAGCAGGATGAAGGGTTTCATGAACAAAGGGTTAAGTCATAAATTTACTGAATCCATTTATCTTTATGGCATGAGAATCGCAACCTATAACGTCAACGGCGTCAACGGAAGGCTACCCGTCCTCCTGCGCTGGCTGGGAGAAAAGAAACCGGATATCGTCTGTTTGCAGGAGTTGAAGGCGCCCCAGGAAAAATTTCCGGAGGCGGCCATCCGGGAAGCGGGCTATCAGCCGCTATGGCACGGTCAGAAGAGTTGGAACGGCGTGGCGATCCTGTCCCGCCATGAAGCGCCACGGGAAGTGCGCCGGGTCCTGCCGGGCGATCCGGAGGATAGCCATAGCCGGTACATCGAGGCGATGGTCGGGGACCTGGTGGTGGGATGCCTCTATTTACCAAACGGCAATCCGGCGCCCGGACCAAAGTTCGATTACAAATTAGGCTGGTTCAAAAGGTTGACCGCGCATGCTGCGGACCTGCTGGCTTCCGGCAAACCGGTCGTCCTGACCGGTGACTACAATGTCATGCCGACGGAACAGGACGTCTATAAGCCTGAAAGCTGGGTCGATGATGCGCTTTTCCGGCCTGAAACGAGGGCCGCCTTCCATACGCTGGTCGGACAGGGATGGACCGATGCGATCAGGAAACTCTACCCGGACGAGCGGATTTACACGTTTTGGGACTACTTTCGCAATGCCTACGGCCGCAACGCCGGCCTGCGGATCGACCACTTTTTGCTCAGTCCGTCGGTGGCGAAAAGATTGAAGGCAGGCGGGGTAGACCGCGACGTCCGGGGCTGGGAAAAGTCCAGCGATCATGCGCCGGTTTGGATCGAACTCAGCTGATCAATTTTTTGAAAATATTAAAAAAAATGTACTTTTAGCCACTATTCACAAACCCATAAATACAGGTAACGATGAACAAAGCCGAATTAATTGACAAGATCGCTGAGGATGCCGGGATTAACAAAAAAGAAGCTACAGCAGCGCTTGATTCATTTACGGACACGATTGCAAAAGCCCTGAAGAAGGGGGATAAAGTAACCTTGGTTGGATTTGGCACCTTCTCCGTTTCCAGGAGGGCCGCCCGCACGGGTCGGAATCCGCAGACCGGCGCGACCATTAAGATCAAGGCAAAGAAAGTCGCCAAGTTCAAAGCAGGCGCAATCCTTTCCTCCAAGGTCTAGGCTCACTGTATTGATCATTGATCGGCCCGGTTCCGTGGAACCGGGCATTTTTTTGCGAACGACCCCTCAAATTGTCGCATGTCCACCCCTGCACCATCGATTTTTGAAGTTAGGTTTGCGTATCACCAGTCAAACGCCTTTTATATGCAAAAAATCACACCGTTCTTGTGGTACAAGAACAATGCCGCCGAAGAAGCGGCAAAGTATTATGTCGGGATCATTAAGGATTCGAAGATCACGAAGATCACGCCGGGACCGGGCGGAGTGGCGACGGCCGTCAGCTTTACGCTCGCCGGGCAGGAATTCGTCGCGTTGAACGGCAACCCGGAATTTCCTTTTACGCACGCCGTATCTTTCCTGATCAACTGTGCGGACCAGCAAGAGATCGACGAGTATTGGGACAAACTTTCCGCCGGCGGACAAAAGGTGCAGTGCGGATGGCTGACGGACAAATACGGGGTGTCGTGGCAGGTGGCGCCGACCGTTCTGCTGGAGATGCTGAACGATAAAGATAAAGATAAGGCAAAGCGGGTCTTCGACGCGATGTGCCAGATGCAGAAGATCGATATTGCCGGCCTGAAGAAGGCTTATGCCGGATAGCTGCCCGGGCAGGGCGGTCTGCCAATCGTGCTATTCGATGGCGACGAGGTCGGTAAAGAGCTTCGCAAGCGTTGCCGCGGGGTCCGTGCAAAGACCGGGATGCACTTTTGAAGTTTGAAGGACAGTGCTGCGCGTGGCCGTCAGCCAGCGGAATCTGCCGGCAAGATCGAGCCGGCCGATAGGTCCGGCAGCCGGTTCACCCCGGATGATAGATCCAAAGGCGTGCAAATGCCGTTCCAGTTCGTCAAGGTCGAGCCGGGGATCCAATGACAACAGCCTGCGGCAGTCATGATCGATCCGGAGGTCCAGAAATTTCAGGGAAGGGCAAAACAGGACGACCCCAACGTTGAGGAATTCTTCCCGGTCGACCCGCGGGACGACGCGGATCACGGCGTATTCAAATATGTTCGTTCCTGGCATGCTGAGCTTCCTTTACAAAGGTCGCCGATGCGGCGACCCGGGTTTGCAGATACTGACTATAGACGGAACGGATCTCGTCCGGCGACTGACCCGATGTCCAAGCGCGCAGCCAATCATCGGGCAGCAGGTCCACGATCGCGATGACCTTATCGGCCGTCAGCCGGGCCCGGTAATCGGCGTCCACCGCGTCCAGCAGGGACGCCTGGGGCAGGAGCACGTGGTCCCTGACCGGGGCGAAGGGGCGAACAGCCTGTTCCTGCCAGTTTTCCCAGGTGTGGTGAAAATAGAGTGCCGCGCCATGATCGATCAACCAGAGCTCCTTATTCCATACCAGCATATTTGTATTGCGGGCTGTTCGGTCGACGTTGGACAACAGACAGTCCAGCCATACCACCTGGGAGGCGGTCAACGGGTCCACCGCATTGACCACCGGATCAAAAGTGATCGAGCCCCTGAGATAATGGAGCCCGAGGTTGATCCCCGTGCTGGCTTTCAGCAGGTCCTGGATCTCCTCGTCAGGCTCGCTTCGGCCAAATGCAGGGTCGAGACCCGCCAGCACGATCTCCGGCACTTTCAACCCGAGTATACGGGCGATCTCGCCGCCGATGCATTCGGCGATCAGCGCTTTGATTCCCTGCCCGGCGCCACGGAACTTGATGACGTACAGGAATCCGTCGTCGGCTTCGGCGATGGCAGGCAGGGAGCCGCCCTCCCGCAGAGGGGTCACGTAGCGGGTTATCCGCACGGAACGGATATGGGGCGGATATGGCATGGCTGAAAAGTAGGCCAAAGGTATGAATCGTCGATTGTATATTTTTGGGCTATGGATCTTCTGCAAGTCGCCCATGTAAGGACTCAGGTGCTGGAAGGAATCAGTTTCAGCCAGGCCGCGGGGCAGCGGTTGGCCCTCACCGGCGCTACCGGGTCGGGAAAGAGCACGCTGCTGAAACTGATCGCAGGGTTGCTGCAACCGGAGGGAGGAGAGATCATTTTTGCCGGAGAGCGGGTGAAGGGGCCCGCCGAAACGCTGGTGCCCGGCCATCCGGATATCGCCTACCTGTCCCAACATTTTGAATTGTGGAACAATTACCGCGTCGAAGATGTCCTTTCATATGCCAGCATTTTGACGGAAGAAGCGTGCGCGGCGCTCTGCAGCATCTGCCGGATCGACCATTTGACGCGGCGGAAGACCGACCAACTGTCGGGCGGCGAACGGCAACGCGTGGCGCTGGCGAGATTGTTGGTGCGCCCGCCGAAGCTGTTATTGCTGGATGAGCCATTCTCCAACCTCGACAGGGTGCACAAGGGAATACTCCAGGCAGTGGTGGATGAGGTTCTGGACCGTTACGGGATGAGTTGTATCCTGATCTCGCATGATCCTGCCGATATCCTGTCCTGGGCCGGGGAGGTCATGGTGCTCCAGGACGGACGAATGGTCCAAAAGGCTACGCCCGAACGGATCTACCGGCATCCTGTCAATGAATATGTCGCGGGCTTATTTGGAAAATACAACCGCATCCGCCCTGCGCTGGCCGCGCGGCTGGGAAGGCTGCCCGGTTCGGGTGAAGAAAAGGACTTGCTGATCCGCCCGGAGAAGCTGACCTTGTCGGCCCTCGGGAGCGCCGCGGCGCGGGGGAAAGTGGCCGGGATCTCATTTATGGGCGGTTATTACGAGGTGGAGGTGGAACTCGGCGACAGCAGGTTGCTGGTACGGGCGGACAACAACGCTTATCAGCAGGGCCAGGTCGTATATGTGGGCCTCACCGCATAAGCGGGCCGCGGGCGGCAAGACGCGATGAGGGAGGAAATTATTTGATGTGTGGTTCAAGGGGTGTAACGGCATTGCTTACCTTTAGTCCCTAACAAATTCTGTTAACATATGAGAAAAACTTTTGGTTTGGCTCTGGCAGCCATGCTGTTCATCCAGCAAGGATCAAAGGCCCAGTCTTCCGATCAGGGGTCGGTGTTCGACCAGCATGAAGCGTTCGCTCCCCTTTTCTATCCCGCCTACGGAGATGAATACCGGTCGGCTGCCGGAGCGCCCGGTCCCCGCTACTGGCAGAACAGAGCAGATTATAAAATTGACGCCCGGCTGGACGAAGTGAATCAATCGATCTCCGGGACCGTACTCATTACGTATAAGAATAACAGTCCGCAGAACCTGCCTTTTGTATGGCTGCAACTGGATCAGAACATATATGCAAAGGACTCGAGGGGAGAACAGGTGACTGAGATCACGGGCGGCCGATGGGCAAACCGGAACTCCTTTGAGGGCGGGGACGAGCTGAAATCCGTTCAGATCGTCAATTCCGCGACGGGCAAGGCCGAGCCGGCGAACTACCTGGTCAACGATACCCGGATGCAGATCAAACTGCCTGCCGACCTGAAAGCTGACGGCGGCGTGCTGAAGATCAGGATCGAATACAGTTTCAGGATCCCTGAATATGGTACGGACAGAATGGGAAGGATGCAGGCGGCCAACGGCGCATGGATGTATGATATCGCGCAGTGGTACCCGCGGATGTGCGTGTATGACAATGTTCTCGGCTGGAATACACCACCCTATCTCGGCCAGGGGGAATTTTACCTCGAATACGGCGATATCGACTATAGCGTCAATGTTCCCGGGAATATGATAGTGGGAGGATCGGGAGAGCTGCTGAATCCGGCGGAAGTATTGACGGCGAAGGAACAGCAGCGTTTTCAGCAAGCCCGCAACAGTGACAGGACGGTGATCATCCGCGGAAAGGACGAGGTCGGTGATCCGGCGTCGAGGCCGTCTCAAAGCAGGCTGACCTGGAAATTCAGGTGCACCAATACGCGGGATGTAGCCTGGGGTGCTTCCTCGGCGTATGTTTGGGATGCCGCCCGCATCAATTTACCGAGCGGCAAAAAGGCGCTGGCGGAATCCGTCTACCCGGCCGAAGTGTCCAGCGATTCCGCCTGGGGCCGGTCCACCGAATACGTGAAAGGCTGTATTGAATTTTATTCCAGGTATCTCTATGAATTTTCCTACCCGTCGGCAACGAATGTGGCGGGTAACGTAGGAGGAATGGAGTATCCGGGCATCGTCTTCTGCAGTTCCCGCGCCCGGGGACGGGGCTTATGGGGTGTCACGCGGCACGAATTCGGGCACAACTGGTTCCCGATGATCGTGGGGAGCAACGAGCGGAAATACCCGTGGATGGATGAAGGCTTCAATACCTATATCAACACGATCGCCGACTCGGCTTTCAATAACGGGGAATATTGGTCAAAGGATAACCCGGGGCGCGAGACATACTACTGGCATCCCGGCGACGATCCCATCATGACGATCCCGGACGTCGTTCAGGGAAGGAACCTCGGATTGACCGCCTATGCCAAGCCGAGCCGCGGGCTGACCTTGCTGCGCGAAGAGGTGTTGGGTAAATCGCGTTTTGACTATGCGCTGCGATATTATGTTCACGAGTGGGCCTTTAAGCATCCTACGCCCTATGACTTTTTTCACGCCATAGAGAACGGCTCCGGCGAAACGCTCGACTGGTTCTGGCGCGGCTGGTTCCTGAACGACTGGAAGATCGACCAGGCCGTTACGGGTGTGACGCCGGTCAGCGCCGACGACCCATCGAAAGGGGTGATCATTACGATCGTCAACAAGGAAAAATTGCCCATGCCGGTCACCGTGGAAGTCCAGGAGGCCAACGGACAAACGGGCCGGGTGAAACTTCCGGTAGAGGTCTGGATGCACGGGCCGGTCTGGAAATTCCACTACGCTTCCACCGATAAGGTCACGCAGGTGACGATCGATCCTGACAAACGCTACCCGGATACCGATCCGGCGAACAACGTCTGGAAGGCGCAATAAAGACGGACGGCATAATTATTGAACGGGGATAATAGCTATAGACCTTTATGAGCAATAATAAACGTTCCGCGTCGGCGGCGATCACGATCTTCGGCGCCAAAGGCGACCTGACCAAGCGGAAGCTGATTCCCGCACTGTTCAATCTGTATGCGGACGGGCATATGCCATCGGATTTTGCGATCTTCTGCGTAGATTTTGTAGCCGTCGACGAAGCGGACTACCGGAAAGAGATGCTGGAAGGTGTCGATGAATTCAGCAGGAGCGGAAAAGCCGACCCGCAAAAATGGGCCGATTTCGGCCGGCGGATATGGTATATCCAGGGAGACTTCAAACAGGCTTCTACCTATACCAACCTTCGGACGAAGATAAAAGCATACGAGCAGCAGCATGAAGCGCGGGGGATACGGATGTTCTATTTCGCCGTAGCCCCCCGCTTTATCGAAACGATCGCCGATTCCCTGTGCGCGGGCAAGCTCTGCACGGTCGATACGCACCACCGCATCGTGGTGGAGAAGCCGTTCGGGCATGACCTCGACTCGGCAAAAGAACTCAACCGGTATTTGTCAAAGCGATTCAGGGAAAAGCAGATTTACCATATCGATCATTATCTCGGGAAGGAAATGGTGCAAAACATCATGGCATTCCGGTTCGCCAACCATGTCTTCGAACCGCTCTGGAACCGAAAGTATATCGACCATATCCAGATCAGCGTGGCAGAGGAGGTCGGCGTCGGGAAACGCGGCGGGTACTACGAAACCAGCGGCGCCCTGCGGGACATGATCCAGAACCATCTTCTGCAGCTCCTCTGTATTATCGCTATGGATTGTCCTAAAGCATACGATGCCGAGGCCATCCGGGATAAGAAAGTCAAGGTGCTGAAACAGGTGAGGAGCCTGACCACGCCGGAGGTGTTCAAAAATGTGGTGCGGGCGCAATATACGGAAGGCGAGATCAACGGCGAGCACCGGCCGGGCTACCGGCAGGAGGCGCAAGTGGCTCCCGATTCGAAAACGGAAACCTTTGTGGCGGCCCGGTTCTTTATCGACAGCGACCGGTGGAAGGGTGTGCCGTTCTTTCTGCGTACGGGCAAATCGATGCCGCGGCAGTCATCGGTGATCATGGTGCAGTTCAAGGACAGCCCGCATAAGATCTTCCGCGACGACGTCGTTCCGAACCGGCTGGTGGTCAGCATCCAGCCCGAACTTGAAATAGGGCTCGTGTTCGAAAGCAAGGTTCCGGGCCTGCACATGAAGCTTGTCCCGGTTGAGATGGACTTCATGTATAAAGAAAACTATTCGCAATCGCTGCCGGAGGCTTACGAAACCCTGCTGCTCGACGTACTGGAAGGAGACGCCACTTCATTCATGCGGACGGATCAGATCGAAGCGGCCTGGAAGGTCGTTATGCCGATCCTGAATGCCTGGAAGAAATTTCCTTCGAAGCAGCTGCAATTTTATCCGGCGGGAAGCTGGGGGCCGAAAGCGGCGGATAAGCTGCTCAGACCGTTCGCAAAGGATTGGTATAAGCTGACCGCACATCCAAAGGTGCAGCAGAATATGGCGTCTATCGAGTGAGCTTCGATCCCCCGCGGATCTCCGATTATCTGAGTACTTCGTAAATGGGTTGCCCAATGCTGCCATCGGGCGCCTGGACATGTAACAGGTTGGCGAGGGTCGGGGCGATGTCCGTCATGTGAACGGTCCGGTACAGCGCGCCGCGGGGGATATGCCAGCCCATAAATACAAGCGGGATATGCGTGTCCTGCGGATTCCAGACGCCGTGGGTGGTACCCTTCGGGAAGCCGTCGAACCAGCCGGGATCGGGAATGAGCAGGATGGATCCGCTGCGCTTCCGGTTATACCCGTTGATCACCATGGTGCGGAGCGGCTCGGGCAGGGATGATCTTTCGATATCCGCCATGTCCACCACGTATTGCAGACCGGGCTGTCCCTGCAACCAGGCGATCGCGAACTTCTTCAGCGTATCGGGGGAAAGTCCGCTTTCCCGTATGTGTGCCAGGTTAAAATTGACATAGTAATTGGTGCTGTTGAGCAAGATCCCTTTTGTCCCGAACACCGAGGCGAGGGTGTCGTTTAACTTTTTCATCATTTGGCCCAGGCCGATAAAGCCGGCGGGAAGCCGGTGCGCTTTCATGAAATCGATCGCGTGCGAGGCGCCATGGTCCGCCGTCAGGAACACCAGGTAGTTATTTCGCCCGAGTTTGTGGTCGAGAAAGGTAAGGAACGATGCGAGATCTTTATCCAGCCGGAGAAAGACGTCTTCCTCTTCGACGGAATTAGGCCCGAACCGGTGACCGACGTAGTCGGTAGAGGCGCAATTGATCGTGAGGAAGTCCGTGACATCCCGCTGACCCAGGCGATAACCTTCCACGGCGGCGCGGGCGAAATCCAGCGTTAAGGTATTGCCGAAGGGCGAACTTCGGATATTGTCGTGGTTTTCCTTATAGAGTCTCGCGAGATCATGCGGGAAGACGGGCGCCTCCTCTCCGTTGAATGCGCCTTCCCAGGGTTCGTTGTCGCCGGTGCTTTCCCGGTACGATCCGGTCGGATAGAGGGTATTCCAGCCGTTCGCGACGAGGTGGTCGGGTTCGTCCTTTGCATTGAACCGGACGACCCAATCGGGTAACTCCTTCATATACCAGGTGCTGGTACTGAAACAACCTTTGAGATCGTCGAACCAGAAGGCCCCCGTCGGCGTATGGCCGGCGGGCAGGATGGCCGCCCGGTCCTTCAGGGAGACGCCAACGACGCGGGACCTGAAATTGGTGGCCAGCATCAATTCATCGGTGATCGTCGTCGCGAGCAGGTTGCGGGGCGACATGTTCCCGGCGGGAGAAGTGCCGCCGACAGGTTGAGCCGAGTCATCCTGCGTGCAGTAAACGGATCTTCCTGTAGCCTGATCGATCCAGTCATTACCGGCGATCCCGTCGATGGCAGGGACCGATCCGGTGAAGATCGTTGTATGCCCCACGGCCGTAAAGGCCGGCAGGTGGCTGATGTAGGTGTCCTCGCAGGAATACCCTTCAGCAAGGAGGCGCCGGAATCCGCCGCTGCCGTAGCGATCGTAATAGCGGTATAAATAGTCCCAGCGCATCTGATCGACGACGATACCGACGACCAGTTTGGGACGGGCGAGGGCGGTGCCGGAGATCGCGCGACCGGAGGCCGGCACTGCTGCAGGGGCTACCGGCATGCTGGTCTGAGCGACACCGGCGAAAGGAAATGTCAGGAATGCCACAAGGCTGAATGCGCTGCGTTTCATGCTGCTTTTTGAAGTTAGATCGGGCGGCCGTAAATTACTGGAAATTTCCAGAAATCAGATGCCATGTTGCTGATAACCATTCTTGCGGCGGCGCTTGCCGCGGGCCCCGAGCCGCCCATGATACAGCATATTTTCGCACGGGAGGAACTAAATCTCGACGGAAGATGGAATTATATCATCGACCCGTACGAGAACGGTTTTTATGACTACCGCCATACGCCCTATGACGAATCTCCGTCCGGGAAAGGCGGGTTCTATGATAACCGGAAGCAAACGGATAAGTCTCAACTGATCGAATATGATTTCGACGGGTCGCCGACACTGCAGGTGCCGGGTGACTGGAATTCGCAGGACGACCGGCTTCTTTTTTACGAGGGAACGATCTGGTATCGCCGGAATTTTCGCATCGCCCCCCGGCCAGGCCGGCGGTATTTCCTCTATTTCGGGGCTGTCAACTATGAGGCGCATGTCTATCTCAACGGCAAAAAGCTGGGCGTCCACAAAGGCGGCTTTACGCCCTTCCAGTTCGAGGTGACGGGACAGCTGAAGGACGGAGACAATTTTATTGTGGTTAAGGCGGACAATACGAGAAAGCAGGACGAGATCCCGACGGTCAATACAGATTGGTGGAATTATGGGGGAATTACCAGGGATGTGGTGCTCGCATCGGTGCCGGAGCGTTTTATAGCGGATTACAAGGTCCAGCTGGCGAAGGACGACGCGGGACATATGGCGGGGTATGTGCGGATAAGCGGGGCGGGTACGCCGCAGGAGGTGACGGTCAGCATCCCGGCCGCCGGCCTGTCGTGGAAGGTCCGTACCGATGCAGACGGGCTTGCCCCTTTCAGTTTCCCGGTGCCGCAGGGAAAGATAGACTTTTGGTCGCCGGACCATCCCAGGTTGTATGAGGTGAAATTGTCCTGTGCGACGGATAGTATTGCCGACAGCATTGGATTCCGGACCATCGCCGTCCGCGGGCAGGACATCCTGCTGAACGGAAAGCCGGTCTTTCTACGGGGGATCTCGGTTCATGACGAAGACCCGCTGATCCCCGGCCGGAACCGGTCGGAGGCCGACCTGCGGATGTTGCTGAACTGGGCGAAGCAACTGAATTGCAATTATGTGCGGCTGGCGCATTATCCGCATAACGAGAAAATGCTTCGGCTCGCTGACGAGATGGGGATCTTGGTGTGGGCGGAAGTTCCGGTTTACTGGACGATCTCCTGGAGCAATCCTGATACTTACCGGAATGCGGACCGGCAATTGACCGATCTGATCACCCGGGATAAGAACCGCGCGAGTGTAATCGTCTGGTCTATCGGAAACGAAACACCGCTGAGCGCTCCGCGGCTGACTTTCATGAGCAATCTTGCCGCCAGGGCGCATGAGCTGGACGGAACGCGGCTGGTATCGGCGGCGCTCGAGGTGCACCGTAAGGGCGACGAGATCATCGTCGACGATCCGCTGGGGGAAAAGCTGGACCTGGTAAGCTTTAACGAATATGCAGGATGGTACGGGAACGATAAGCCGGATGACCTGGAACGTTACCATTTTTCGATCAAATATGACCGGCCGGTCATCATCACCGAATTTGGCGGCGACGCCCTGGGCGGCTTCCATGCCGATTCGGCTACGCGGTGGAGCGAGGAATATCAGGCGAAGCTGTACCGCTGTCAGCTGCAAATGCTCCAGCGGATCGGCGCGCTGCGGGGCATGACGCCCTGGATCCTGGTTGATTTCCGTTCGCCGAGGCGGCAGCATCCGGTATACCAGAACTTCTGGAACCGCAAGGGGCTGATCTCCGAAACCGGCCAGAAAAAGGAAGCATTCCTGGTGTTGAAGGATTTTTATGACCGGATGCAGAAAAAATGGACCGGACGATGACCAAAGGACGATATTTTACCTATGTACTGGTGTTGGGCCTGCTGACCGCCATCGGGCCTTTTTCCATCGACATGTACCTGCCGGGATTCGAGGATATTGCGGCCGGGCTCGGAACGACAACGGCCATGGTCACGCTTTCACTCTCGAGCTATTTCGTCGGTATTTCGATAGGGCAATTGTTGTACGGGCCCTTGCTGGACCGGTTTGGTCGCAAGAAGCCGCTTTATGCCGGGTTGGCGCTGTATATCGTGGCGACTTTTGTCTGTATGCAGGCGAAGGACATCCACACCCTGATCGTCCTGCGCTTTATTCAGGCCCTGGGCAGTTGCGCGGCCCAGGTGGCGGCGATGGCGATGGTGAGGGATATTTTCGGGGAAAAGGACAGCGCCAGGGTCTATTCGCTGTTGCTGCTGGTCCTGGGCGCTTCACCGATGTGCGCTCCCACTGCTGGCGGGTACATCGTTACGTTATGGGGCTGGAGGATCGTCTTCCTGGTCCTGTTGATCGTGGGGGTGCTGATCACCGTGCTGACGATCTTCTTTTTGCCGGAAAGTTATGCGGCCGACAAGCAGTTTTCTTTGAAACCGCTACCCATCCTGCGCAATTTCCTGTCGGTGCTCAGGGTCCGCCGGTTTTTGGTATACGTGCTGGTGGAGGCGTTCGCGTTTGCGGGACTGTTCGCCTATGTCTCGGGATCGCCGACGGTCTTTATGGGCTATTTCCACCTCGACAAACGGACCTATGGATGGGTATTTGCCTTTCTGTCGGTGGCGTTTATCGTACTAAGCCAGTTGAACGGGTTGCTGCTCCGGCGTTTCAGGAGCGAACAGATCGTAAGAGTGGCCTTGTTGGGGCAGGTGGTCGTCGCACTGCTGTTCTTTGCGGGTAACCTGGCGGCGTGGTGGGGTCTGGGGTATACCATCTTTTTTCTTTTTCTATTCCTGACCTTCCTGGGATTTGCCTATCCGAACGCAACAGCGTTATGTATGGCCCCCTTTAGCAGGAACGCCGGAACCGCGTCTGCTTTGCTGGGCTTCTTTCAACTGGGCGTCGGGACCCTCGCGTCGGTTGCGGTGAGCGTATTCAGCAACGGCACGTCCATGCCGATGGTGGCGGTGATCGCTGTGAGTTCGGTAGGGGCGATGATCATTCTTGCAGCAGGTCAGGGAAGCCGCGCGACCAGGCTTTCAGGCAGCGACTTGAGCACCCGGTAGATGAGCTTCCATTTCCAGCCGGGCACGATGACGAACCGGTTTCCTGCCGTCACGACGGCTTTTGCGACGTAGGCTGGTTCGAGCAGGAGGGATTCGGGAAGGCCCAGACCGGCGGTCAGCTTCGTTCGGATATAGCCCGCGACGATCGCGTTGACGGCGACTTGCCTGGGAAACAGGTATTGACGGAGTCCGGCAAGGTATTGATTAAAGGCCGCTTTCGTACTTCCGTAAATGAAATTGCTTTTTCTTCCCCGGACGCCGGAGAGCGATGAAAGGCCCACGATCCGCTCCAGCCGCGGATTGTCCTTGTCCATTACGATCAGGTTGAGGATCGAGACCGCGCCCGCATAGAGGACCTGCATCATCCGGTAACTGCCCTCCCAACTGACCAGGGCTTCTTCGTTGGTTACCTGGAATCCCGCCGCGTATAGTACGATGTGCGGCTTGGCAGCCAGGCTTTCATAAAATGCGGCATGGCTATCGAAGGCGGTGGCGTCGAAATAGCGAATGTCGATGCGGTCGGCCGGCAGGCGATGGGACCGCACGAAGGCTTCGAGCGAACCGGTGCTCCGGGAAGCGGCGATGATGCTGCAACCTTCTGCGATATAAAGCCGGATACATTCTTTCGCCACATCGGAGTTTGCCCCGAGGATGAGGACGGTCTTGTTGACGATCATGACGCAAAAATCTGCTAATTTTGCAAAAAAGTCAATCATGAGTCTCGCGGACAAGCTGTTCAACAGGAATAATGAGAAGTCGGCGGCCAACCTGAAGGCCGGGCAGGACTTTCTGCAGGAAAACGCAAAGAGGCCGGGCGTGGTCAGTTTGCCCGGCGGCCTGCAATATGAGATCCTTACCGAAGGGAAGGGACCAAGACCGGGGGCTACCAATAAGGTAACCTGCCACTACCATGGGACGCTGATAGACGGGACGGTTTTTGACAGTTCGGTCCGCCGTGGACAGCCTGCGACATTTCCCCTCAACGCCGTCATCAAAGGCTGGACGGAAGGAGTTCAGTTGATGCCGACCGGCAGTAAATGGCGATTCTTTATCCCGCCAAATCTCGCGTATGGCGACCGGCAGGTGAGTGCACAGATCGGACCCAACAGCACCTTGATCTTCGACGTCGAGCTGATTTCCTTTACTTGATATGGGTGAAAACGTTCATGGCATCATAGACGACCACTTTTTCCCAAAGGTGGCTGCAGGATTTTACGAACTCGAGGTGCAAGGGGTGTTGCTGATACGAAGCTTGTGCCTGCAAGTCATTGAAGAACATCAGCTCGGATACCTGCCAGGACGCGTCTACCACATCCCTTTTTTCCGTCGCGGCGAGAACTCCTACATATAATTCCCGGATCAGCGGGATACCGGCCAGCGTCTTGAGGCCCGCCACGAGCTTGTCCCGGTCTTCGGCAGAGGTCGGATTTTTCAACCAGAAAAATACATGGTGCACGACCGGCGGGCGGGTCGCCGGCGCGGCCAGTACCGAAGGCGTGGCGAGAACGGCTCCGGCGGCTGCGGCGCCCGTGCCGATGAATGTGCGTCTGTTCGATTGGTTCATGTTGAGATGTTAAGGATGCCAATTCCTGCTAAGTTATTACCTTTCTGTAAAATTTGATTGATTTATGAAACGCTTCCTGTACCAGGCCGGATGGATTTCGGTATGTCTTTTCCTCTTTTCGATCACCGCACCGGCGCAAAACATCCAACGTAATGTTCCCGATGCCTCGGTCGATCGTGCCCGCCTGGACAGGATGGATACGTTGATCCAGGATTATATCGCCAAAGGCTGGGTCAATGGGGTCGTGACGCTCGTCGTGCACAACGGAGTTGTCGTGCAATACAAGGGCTATGGGTATGCGGACAAGGAAGCCGGCATCCGGATGAAACCGGACGATCTCTTCCGTATCGCCAGCCAGACCAAGGCCGTCGTGAGCGTCGGCCTGATGCGACTGTGGGAGCAGGGCAAATTCACGCTGGACGAACCCATTGCGGATTTCATGCCGGCTTTCCGGCATATGACCGTGCTCGACAAGTTCAACGCGGCGGATTCGAGCTATACTACGGTACCTGCAAAACGGGAGATCACATTCCGGGACCTGCTGACGCATACCTCCGGGATCGACTACCCGATGATCGGCACACCTTCGATGCAGGCGATCTATGCGAAGGCGGGTATTCCCAGCGGATTGGGCGTGGCGGATTACAGTTTGAAGGAACGGATGGAAGCATTGGCAAAACTGCCGCTGGTGCATCAACCAGGCGAGAAATGGACGTATGGCCTGAATATCGACCTGATCGGCTGCCTGATCGAGATCATGAGCGGCACGGACCTCGAAGATTACCTCCGGACGAACCTGTTCCGGCCGATGGGAATGAAGGATACCTATTTCAACGTCCCGGCGGACAAGGCAAGCCGGCTCACAAAAGTGTACACCGAGGACTCTTCGCATCATGTCATTCCCTGGACAAAGGAACGGACGAAGGTCGATCCGGACTATCCGCTCGTGCACAAGCGGTATTTTTCCGGCGGCGCAGGACTGACCTCCACTGCGTTCGACTACGCGATCTTTTTGCAAATGATGTTGAACGGCGGGCGCTACAACGGCGTGCAGATCCTTGCGCCGAGGACGGTTCAACTGATGCGGAGCGGCCAGCTGTCCTTCCTTTTCAACGGCGCCGATAATTTTGGTCTGGGCTTTGACATTACAAGCGCGGAGTCGGCAAGGAAAGGTGTGCGCAATGAGGGCAGCTTCTCGTGGGGCGGATTCTTCGGGACGACATACTGGGCCGATCCGGTGCAAAAGCTGGTTTGTCTGATCATGACACAGCAGACGCCGAACAGCCATGCGGACCTGGAGCCAAAGTTGGAACAGGTGATCTACCAGAGTTTTCATTGAGTGGATGTCTGCGGGACCCTCTGGCCGTCAGATTGTCGCTTTCAACAGTTGATTGGCTAAGATGCAATGATATGGGTTTAATAAAAGTATTGGGTAAACGGCCGGCAGGAGATCGGTTAAAGAGGGCGGAGCGCTCGGCGAATTTTGCCGGGGGCCGGTTCCGGAACCGGGTGCCTACGGATGTGATGGTGAAAGGGATGTCGTTTTTCAGGATGATGCGGGAGTATCGCAACAGGCCGGAGGATACCACGCCGGCAAATGCCCTGCCTTCGGTGAGAACGGATTTGGGGGCGCTGCCGGACGAGGGATTGTGGCTGGTCTGGTTCGGGCATTCGTCTTATTTGTTGAAATGGGAGGGATTGACGATCCTCGTGGACCCGGTTTTCAGCGGCCATGCAGCGCCGGTTTCCTTCATGGCGAAGGCTTTTCCCGGCTCGGACGTGTACGGGGTAGCGGAGATGCCGCCGGTAGATATCCTGTTGATCACGCACGATCATTATGACCACCTGGATTATCGGACGGTCATGGCGCTCCAGCCCAAAGTCGGCCGCTATATTACCTCGCTCGGAGTCGGCGCTCACCTGGAATATTGGGGAGTATCGCCCGACAAGATCGTGGAGCTGGACTGGTGGGAGGGGGTAACGGTACCAGGCGGGGGGCCGGAGAGAGAAGCGTTGACCTTTACCGCGGCCCCGGCGCGCCACTTTTCCGGGCGCGGGTTCCGGCGCGGCGGCACCCTGTGGTCATCCTTTGCGGTAAATGGATCGGGGCACTCCGTGTACCTGGGGGGGGACTCAGGATATGAACGCCATTTTTTGGAAATCGGGGACCGTTTCGGTCCGGTCGACCTCGCGATCCTCGAATGCGGCCAATACGGTAAGAATTGGCCCCTGATCCACATGAAGCCCGAGGAGACGGTTCGGGCTGCGGCGGAACTGCGGGCAGCCGCACTGTTGCCCGTGCATTGGGGAAAATTCACGCTGTCGTTGCATCCATGGAATGAGCCGGTAAAACGCGTACTGGCGGCTGCAAAGGAATTTGCGTTGCCGGTGATGACACCTATGATCGGAGAGGTTGTTCGCGTGGGGGCGGAATTTCATTCCGCCGTCTGGTGGTAGGCTGTCCTGCCGGACCCTCCCGCCGCCGGATAATGAAGGAATGGAGTCAAATAGTAAAATATTCCATCATAATAGTGAAACATGGCATTGCGCGTCGGAGGGGGCGCGCGTACCTTGGGCCTTCAAAGTTCGCAACGATTGCAAAAATCAACGCTTATGAAGCCCATGGTCTACGAGCCGCTTGCTGTTAACATCTCTTCCTTTCTTTTACGGTCGCTACCGGGTCTCCTGCATCAATAAGCCGATATGTGGGTGAAAAAGTATTTTGACGAGTTCCAGGTCGGACACACCAGGAAGACGGCAGGCCGGACGATCACGGAGGCGGACATCGTGCTCCACGCCGGCCAGACCGGCGATTTTTTTCCGCATCATATGGACGAAGCCTGGTGCAAGACGCAGCCATTCGGCAGGCGGATCGCGCACGGCACGCTCATTTTTAGTGTGGCCGTGGGTCTGACGGCCGACCAGGTCAACGAGGTATCGATGACCTATGGGTATGAGCGCCTCCGGTTCATCCGGCCCGTCTTTATCGGCGATACCATCAAAGTGGAGGTGACGGTAACGGACGTCAGAGCACATAAAAGGCCGGCCTACGGGCTGGTCGTCGAATCGTTGCAGGCATACAATCAGAACAACGAGCTCGTGCTCGTCTGCGACCATATTCTGTTGGTGGAAAGGAAACAAGCAATAAAGTCTGATGGCTGAGATCGCATTGAAAGGGATTACCTGGGGGCATAGCCGCGGCTACACCCCGTTGGCCGCTGCCGCACAGCGCTTTGGAGAATTGCATCCGGGCGTCAAGGTGATTTGGGAAAAGAGGAGCCTGCAACAATTCGCGGACTACCCGGTCGAGCGGCTGACAGACCAGTACGACCTCCTGGTCATCGACCACCCCTGGGTCGGCAGGGCCGCATCGCTTGGCTGTGTGCTGCCTTTGGAGGAGTGGTTGCCGGACGATTTCCTCAGGGACCAGGCATTGCAATCGGTCGGGTATTCCCACCAAAGCTACGCGTATGGGGGTCACCAGTGGGCGCTGGCCATCGATGCCGCAACTCCTGCGGCCAGCTTCAGGCCGGATCTGCTGGAACGGGGCGGGCGCGGCATCCCGCAGACCTGGGAAGAGGTGATGGAGATCGCCCGGCTAGGCAGATTGGCGGTACCGGCCATCCCGATCGATCTGCTGATGAACTTCTATATGTTCTGTATCGCCTCCGGAGAACGCCCTTTCCAACAGGAGGACAGTGTGGTAAGCGGGGCGGCAGGACGGGCTGCGCTGGAAACCATGAAGGACCTGTATGCGCTGGTCGATGAACGCATGTTCACGGCAAACCCGATCGCCGTCGCCGAGTGGATGACGACCGGAGACGAGTTTTGGTATTGTCCCTTCGCGTATGGTTATTCCAACTACTGCCGGACCGGTTATGCCGACCGTGTGCTGCAATATGCCGACCTCGTTGCCATCGGAGACAGGGGCAGGCTTCGCAGCACGATCGGGGGGACGGGACTGGCGGTTTCTTCGGTCAGCCCCCATCGCGAGGAAGCGGTTGCTTTCGCCCGAATGGTGGCGGGACCCGTCCACCAGGCCAGTTTCTACGTCGAACACGGCGGTCAGCCGGGGCACAGGGGGGCCTGGACCAGCGACCGGGCGAACCGATTGACGAACAATTTTTTTTATACCCTGCTTCCCACCATGGAAAGGGGTTATACGCGGCCGCGGTATGACGGGTATCTGCATTTCCAGGACCATGCGGGAGATGCCTTGCAGGACTATCTGCGAGGCGTGGCGACACCGGCCGCGGCATTGGACAAAATGAACCTATTGTATCGGGAAAGCAAGAGAGGAGATGAAGTATGAATGCATTGCCATTACAGGGATTGACCGTGCTGGAATTCAGCCAATACCTTTCCGGGCCTTCGGCCGGCCTCAGGCTGGCCGACCTCGGGGCCAGGGTGATCAAGATCGAGCGCCCCGTCGTGGGTGACGCGTGCCGGCGCCTGTCGATCAAGAACCTCTGGATCGACGGCGATTCCCTGTTGTTCCATACGATCAACAGGAATAAGGAAAGCTTCACGGCAGACCTGAAATCTCCGGAAGACAGGGCTATCCTGCACCGGCTCATTGCACGGGCGGATGTGCTGACGCATAATTTCCGTCCCGGGGTCATGGAAGCCAGCGGGCTCGATTATGCCGCGGTCAGGGCAATCCGGCCGGGCATCGTGTACGGGGCCATCAGCGGTTATGGCAAGATCGGTCCCTGGAAGGACCGCCCGGGGCGAGACCTCCTCCTGCAGTGCATGAGCGGGTTGGCGTATACCACCGGTAACGATCGGGACGATCCCATGCCATTCGGCCTTTCGATAGCCGACAGTCTTTGCGGCGCCCAACTGGTGCAAGGCATCCTCGCCGCGCTTGTCCGGCGGCAGCGAACCGGGGATGGCGCGCTGGTCGAGATCAGCATGATGGAATCGCTCCTGGACCTGCAATTCGAATTCCTCACGACCTATCATACCACCGGGCAACTTCCGCAGCGCAGCCGGCTGAGCAACGGTAACCCTTTGCTGAGCGCGCCTTATGGCATCTACGCCACGGCAAACGGCCATATTGCGATCGCCATGGTCAATATCCCACAACTGGCGCAGGCTATCGCATCGGAACCTTTGATGCGATTCAGCCAGGAGCAGGCTTTCAGTCACCGCGATGAGATCAAGGAAATCCTGGCGGCCCATTTCGCCTCGCAGCCCAACGCATGGTGGCTGGAGCGCCTGCACGCCGAGGATATGTGGGCGATGCCGGTGCAGGATTGGCGGGATCTGACCGCGCAGGAGGGATACGGGGTACTGGGAATGGAACAGCCGATCACGACGTCGCATGGCAAGAGCCTGATCACCACCCGATGTCCGATCCGGATCGACGGACAACGGCTCTACTCCGCAAAACCGGCGCCCGCGCTGGGCCAGGACAACGAAAGAATTGTGATGGAACTATTAAAATAAGGGAAGGACATGAATTTATTGCAGGACATGATCGTCGTCGATTTCAGCCAGTTCCTGTCCGGGCCCTCAGCGGGTCTGCGATTGGCCGACATGGGCGCGCGCGTGATCAAGATCGAGAGGCCGGGCACGGGCGATATTTGCCGTCAGTTGTATGTCTCCGATACCCGGATCGCGGGCGAGTCGACCATTTTTCATGCCATCAACCGCAATAAGGAAAGTTATGCGGCAGACCTGAAGGTCGCGGCGGACCTGGAGCGGGTGAAGACGCTGATCGGGAGCGCCGACGTAGTGTTGCATAATTTCCGTCCGGGCGTGATGGAGCGGCTTGGTCTCGACTATGCGACGGTTCGGGCAATAAAACCGGACATCATATATGGTGCGGTCAGTGGATACGGCAGCGAAGGTCCCTGGGCCGGTCTCCCCGGACAGGATCTGCTGGTGCAGGCCATGTCGGGTCTTACCTGGCTGAGCAATAACCGGGATGAGCGGCCGACGCCGATGGGGGTTTCTGTCGTGGACATCCTCGCGGGAACCTACCTCGCGCAAGGCTTGCTGGCCGCCATATACCGGCGCGCGATGACTGGTGCGGGAGCATTGGTGGAGGTCAGCATGTTGGAAACGATCCTGGATTTTCAGTTCGAAGTGCTTACCTGTTTCTACAACGACGGACGGCAGTTGCCGGTCAGAAGCCAACTCAGCAATGGCAATGCGTACATCCCGGCTCCCTATGGTATATATAAGACCCGGGAGGGTTATCTCGCTTTGGCGATGGGGGATATCGTTACCTTATCCGCACTGCTGCAATGCCCGCCGTTGGAAAAATACTCCGAACCCACCGAATGGTTCGACAGGCGGGACGAGATCAAATCCATTCTGACTGCCCACCTGCTGACGCGAACCGCCGATGAGTGGCTGTCTGATCTTCTTCCGGCAGATGTCTGGTGCGCAAAGGTGATGGACTATCATGATCTGATGGAACAGGTGGGATACCAGGTTTTGAATATGGAATTGAAGGTGAGGACGAGCAACGGGTTGTCGATCCGCACGACGCGCTGCCCGATCCGCGTGGACGGGCAGATCTCGCTTCCGGAAAAAGGCGCGCCTGTGTTGGGCGAGCACAACCGGGTTATCGACGCGCAATTTGGGTTGGGCGCCGAAACGGCATGAGTTAATTTTGTGGTTTTAATTGTAAAACCATGATCGATACGCATATACATGTTTGGGATTTCGACAGGGCGGAATACTCCTGGTTGAAGGGTGATCGTAGTATGCTCAACCGGAGCTATTCGCTTTCGGAGCTGGAGCCGGCGCGATCGCGTGCGGGCATTCGGTCGGGTGTGCTTGTACAGGCCGCTAACAACAGGGAAGATACCGAATGGATGCTGACCGTTGCGGCGGGCAGCAGCTGGATAGAAGGAGTAGTCGGCTGGTTGCCGCTGGCGGACCCTGTGGAGACCAACCGGCAACTGGAGGTAGGGTTCGGAGCGGGCAGCAAGCTGAAAGGCGTGCGCCACCTGATCCACAACGAGGCCAACCCGGCCTGGCTGCTGCAGGAGCCGGTACTGGAAAGTCTTGGATTGTTGGCTGGCTGCGGCATTCCTTATGATGTGGTCGGCATTCATGCCGCGCATCTCCGGACTGCGTTGCGTGTTGCCTACCGTTATCCGGCCCTGCGTATGGTGCTCGATCATCTCAACCAGCCTCCGTTCGGGGCGCCCGAAAAAGCGCAGGAGTGGCGCCGGTTGATGACCGAGGCGGCCTCGCATCCCAACTTGTATGTAAAGATCTCGGGGCTGGGCACTGCAGCAGCGAAGGGGAGAGAATGGACGGCGGCGGACCTGGAACCCTGGCTGGATTTCGCGTTCGGGACCTTCGGCCCGGACCGTTGCATGTGCGGGGGGGATTGGCCGGTTTGCCTGCTGGCGGGAAGCTATGAGGAGACCTGGAAAGCATACCGCGAGATCATTGAGAAATATCTGGATCGGGAGGACCGCGAACGATTGTACAGCGACACCGCCCGGTCCTTTTACGGACTGGGCAGCCACGATGTAAACATTGCCACATGAATGTCATTATCGGATTGACCATGCTTATCCTGGGCGGCGTATCAGCCGGCAGCAGCTATGTTCCCTTAAAGGGGGTCAGAGGCTGGGCCTGGGAAAGCCTCTGGGCGGTCCAGGGGCTCGTAGCGTGGTTGCTCTTGCCGCTCCTGCTTGCATGCCTGGCGACGCCGCATTTGTGGGCGGTGTTGCACAGCGTTTCCTTTCAGACGATCGCGGAGACCTTCTCGTTCGGGCTGCTATGGGGGATCGGAGGGCTGGCCTGGGGATTCGCCGTCCGGTATATCGGGCTTGCACTGGGCTTCTCGATCTCGACCGGCTTCCTGTCTTCGCTTGGCACGCTGGTGCCGATCATTGCGGCGGGCCGCATGAGTGCTGTGCTTGAAACCGGATCCGGAAGGATCACTTTATACAGTGTCGGGTTGTCGCTGCTGGGCATTGTCATTTGCGGAATTGCAGGGTGGAGGCGGGACCGTGAAAAAGGGCAGGGACAGGAGTTCCGGTTCCGTAAAGGAGTGCTCGTGGCGCTGGCCGCGGGAGTCCTGGGAGCCTGCTTCGCGTTTGGGATCTCGGCAGGTACCCCTATCCGTGAGGCCGCCGTGGCAGGCGGCGCCTCGCCGTTGTGGGCCAGCTCGCCGGTCTTTTTTGTCGAGCTGCTGGGCGGAATTGCGGTGAACATGCTGTATTGCCTGGTGATGCATCTCCGCAATAAAACATTTTCCGACTACAAGACGGCGCGCGGGTCGGGCGCGCTTCGGGGGAACTATCTTTATTCGGCCCTGGTCGGGGCGTTGTGGTACCTGCAATTCGTCTTCTATGGCCTGGCCGCGTATTTTATGGGGCCCTACAGTTTTGCCAACTGGTCGATCCATATGTCCTTCATGGTCGTAGCAAGCAATTTATGGGGCTACTTTTTCAGAGAATGGAAGGGCGTTTCGGCGGCTACCATCCGTTGGAATAATGCCGGTATCCTCGTGCTGGTGATTGCCGGCATCCTGATGGGAGTGGCCGGATATCAATAACGATAAACAGACAACCATGATCATCGAAACCAATCATCCCTTGCCCTTGCATCCCAGGCCGGTCGTCCTGGTGGGAGCCGGCGGGATTGCCAACACGGCGCATTTGCCGGCGTACAGGCTCGCCGGTTTCCAGGTGGCGGGCGTCTACGATATCGACCAGGCGAGGGCCGCGGAAACAGCCAGGGCTTTTGCGATCCCGGCCGTCTACCGAACCCCGGAAGACATGCTTGACCGGCTGCCGGGCCCGGTGGTCTTCGACCTCGCAATACCCGGGTCGGCTATCCTGCCGCTGCTGCGGCGGCTCCCGGAAGGCGCCGCGGTGCTGATGCAGAAGCCGATGGGTGAAGACCTCGCCATGGCCAGGGAGATCCTGAGCCTGACGCGGGAGCGCCGGATGGTGGCCGGGGTCAATTTTCAACTGCGCTATGCGCCCTTCATTCATGCAGCCCGCACGATCATCGGCCGCGGCCTCATCGGTCGGCTTTGCGAAATTGAAGTGAACGTGAATGTACATACGCCATGGAACCTTTGGGAATTCCTTTATTCGCTGCCGAGAGTGGAGATCCTGTATCACTCCATTCATTATATCGACCTCGTCCGGACATTCCTGGGAAACCCCGCCGGTATGTATGCCCGCACCACCCGGCATCCGGCGATGCCCGAGCTGGCTTCGGTCCGGTCATCGATCATCATGGATTACGGCGAGTTCGTCCGGGCAAATATCCTCACCAATCATTGTCACGATTTTGGCCTTGGCAGGCAGCACAGTTACATCCGCCTGGAAGGAGACCAGGGCGTGATCCTGGTCCGCATGGGCGTCCTGATGGACTATCCGAACGGCGTTCCCGAAACGTTCGAATTTGTGACCCGGGGGACGGGTTCCGCACCCGTCTGGAAAAGCCTGGACATCGATGGGACCTGGTTCCCGAACGGCTTTATCGGGAGCATGGCGGAAGTGATGCGGGCGGCGGAGGGGACCATCGGGCAACCCGATAATTCGGTGGAAGATGCGATCCAGACAATGGCCTGCGTGGAGGCCGCGTACGAATCGAATACCAGGGGCGGGGTTCGGCCAGATCTATAAACCAATAATTGCTATATGAACAACATCTCAATTCGTCTTCTATGGAGCGTCCTGCTGGCGCTGGCCTGCGCGGGGGCGGCATCGGCGCAGGGAAGGGAAGTAAGGGGGGCCGTATTCGATGCCGGTACCGGTCAGCCGTTGTCAGGTGTGACCGTTTCCGTACCCGGCGGAACGCCCGGTGTGACAGACAGTACAGGTTCTTTCGTGGTCCGGGTCGGGACAAAGGCGACGCTGACGCTTTCATACATCGGCTATCAGCCGGTCGAATACAAGGCCGGCCGTCAGGCATTCGTCCGGATCGGCATGGAAAAGGCTGACAAGAGCATGGACGAGGTAGTGGTGATCGGGTACGGGTCCGTTAAAAAGAGGGACCTGACCGGTGCGGTGTCTACGGTAAAGGCGGCCGACATCGTCAGGTCTCCGACTTCCAACGCCCTGGAAGCGGTGGAAGGCATGGTTCCCGGGGCCGATATCACACAGTCTTCCGGAAAAGCCGGTGCGGCACCCGCCATCGAGATCCGCGGTGATCGCAGCATCAACGGCGGCACGACGCCGCTTTATATCATCGACGGGGTGCAGGGAGGGAATATCAATACCCTCAACCCCAACGATATCGAATCGATCGAATTCCTCAAGGACGCGTCGTCGACGGCGATCTACGGATACCAGGGCGCCAACGGAGTCGTCATCGTGACGACCAGGAAAGGAAGCGCCGGGAAAGTAAAAGTCAATTACGACGGGTATTACGGGGTTAACGGATGGATCCAGTACCCGAAACCGATGACAGGTGAGTCGTATCTGGCATTGCGGCGTGCCGCCAACCAGCAGACTGGCGTATGGTCGGGTCCGGCCGATGATGCCAGGATCTTCGGTGCGGAATACCCGGCCGTGCAGACGAACCAGTGGGTCGATTGGGTCAAACTGGTCGAGCAGAACGGGATCCGGCAGCACCATTCCGTTTCGCTCAGCGGCGGTTCCGACCGAAGCAAGAACTACCTTTCGATCGGCTATTTCCAGGATGACGGAATGGTGAAGATGAACAATGTCAGACAGTACAATGTATTGTTCAACACCGATCAGAAGATCAATCCCTGGGTAAAGGCGGGCGTGCAGGCCAATTTCGTGTATTCCAACGCCAATACCCGCTCCGGCGATCCGTACTCGCTGGCTGAGACCGCTATCCCGCTGGGTACGCCGCATAACAGCGACGGGTCGGTGGATGTCTACCCGATCGCAGGTAATCCGGCCTCGCTGAGTCCCCTGTCGGATGACCGCGGGCCGCTGATCGCAACCAATAATTCGATCAACACGCAGATAGGTCTGGTCGGCCATATCGACGTAACACCGGTGCCGGTCAGGGGTCTCACCCTGCGGACGCAGTTCGGCGCCAATTTTTATAGTACCCGGAGCGGAAGCTTTTTTGATTCCTCGTCGCTGGAGGAAGTCAGTCACAAGCTGGTTACGGCGAGCGTGACCAATTCCAACACCCGCTTCTATGACTGGGATAATATTGTCACCTACGAGCGTGCATTTGGCGATCACTCCTTTACACTCACCGGGATTACGAGTTACACGGGCCAGTATGCGGAAAGCTATACGGAAAGCGGCACGGGGCTGATCTACAATTCGCAATTGTATCATAGCCTCCAGGGAACGGACCCGACCAGCCGGACGGAGACTTCGGGCTATACGCAATCCAACAGCCTTTCGTTCGCCGGCCGGCTCAATTATTCTTTTAAGGGCAAATATCTTCTGACCCTTACGGAACGGGCGGATGGCGTGTCGATCCTTTCCGCAGGACACAAATGGGCAGGGTTCCCCTCGGCCGCCGCGGCCTGGAGGATAAGCGATGAAAAATGGATGGAGCATGCGAATGCGATCTCCAACCTCAAACTAAGGCTGAGTTACGGTGTAGCGGGCAACTCGGGCATCCCGGCCTATGGCACCCAAAGCGTCCTGCAAACCCAACAAATGGGTTTCGAGAATACCGCAGCACCCGCGTATATTTTCAGCAGCCTGATCGGCAACCTGGACGTGGGTTGGGAACTGTCGAAAACGGCAGACCTGGGAATCGATCTGGGGCTTTTCAGGAACCGGGTCGATCTCACCGCCGACCTGTACAACACCAATACCGATCATATCCTGCTGCTGCGCAGCCTGCCGCCGAGCCTCGGCGTTCAGAGCATTTACCAAAATGTGGGCGCATCGCAGAACAGGGGCATCGAGGTCGGCATCAACACCCGGAATATCGAGACGAGACATTTCAAGTGGCTGACGACGATCAGCTTCATGTCCAATTCGGAGAAGATCACCGGACTGATCGGCGGACAGAATATCATCAGTTCCAAGAATGCCGAGACCATGTCCCTGTTGTTGGGTCACCCGGTCCATTCTTTCTACAATTATGTGAAAGAAGGCATTTGGCAGTTGTCGGATTCCATCAAGGCCGGCCAACTGCTCAACGGAACGACGCCGTTCAAGCCGGGCGATATCAAACTGGCGGATCTCAACCACAACGGGAAGATCTCGCCGGACAGCGATCGCACCTATATCGGTTCCGTCGAGCCGAAATGGTCGCTTGGGTTCCAGAATACTTTTATCTGCGGCCGGTTCGACCTGACGGTCTACGCGATCGCGCGTTGGGGTCAGATGATCCAGGCCGGTTTCCTGGGAAGATATGACCCGGAAGGCATCGAGAACGGACCTGCCTATTTCAGCTACTGGACGCCGACTCACCCGACAAACGACTATCCCCGTGCGCAGGCGAACGAGACCCTTGGGGGATACCTCGGTAATACCACCCTGCAGTATGTGGATGGCTCTTATGTCAAGCTAAAGACGGCGACGCTCGGGTATACGGTGCCGGCAAAAGGGCTGCCCGGCTGGATGAGCGGTTTGCGAGCCTATATTACGTGCAACAATATTTTTGTAAAGGCCAAAAGCCACCTGATCAGGGACTATGATCCGGAGCGCGGCGGTGCGGAAGATTCCCCATTAAGCAGGCAACTGGTGGTCGGGTTGAATCTCGGCTTGTAAAACTATCCCTTAACGGCAAAAGAAAATCTATGCAAACGAAATATCGTCAATTGGTCCTCGGGATCGCCGCGCTGCTAATGGCCGGGTTGTCATCCTGTACCAAGAATCTGAATGAATACAATCCGGGCCAGGGGACCGAGGGTACGGTCTGGTCGACTCCTGCCGGTTTTGTCACCAATGTCAACGGCGCCTACTCTTATATTCCGTACCTGTACGGAAGCGATGAGAACGGGCTCTTCCTGTCGGAACCCGGCACCGATCTTTGGTACAATTATAATAAAACGGCCTATGACGTCGATCTGACGCAATATCAGAATTTCAATTCCGGATCGAATCCATGTAAGGGCGTTTGGACGACGTTGTACGCAGCGATCAATCTGTGCAACGCCGGCATCGGCCGGATCAGGGATGCGGGTTTCAAAAACCCCGTCGAAATGAATATGCGGCTGGGAGAGCTGAAATTTCTCAGGGCTTTTTATTACTGGTGGGTCGTGGAACAATTCGGCGGGGTAGTCCTCGATACGGTGGAGACGACCTCGGCACAGCTTACTGCGGCCAGGAGCCCGGTATCTGCTTTCTATGATCTGATATACAGCGACCTCCGATTCGCGATCGCCAACCTGCCGGCCGTGTCCGGGAAGAACGCGAATGTAGCAGGCGGGATGTGGGAATACGGGAGGGCTACGAAGCCCGCCGCACTGGCGCTGATGGCGCGGGCCGCGTTGTCGCGGGCCTATTATGAAACCGGCGCACAGGCAACGGGCGATTTTCAACTTGCACATGATATGGCGGATTCGGTCATCTCCAACCAATCGCAGTACAATATCAGTTTGTACCAGGACTATTCGGATCTGTGGAATCCCGCCAACCGGTTGGGCAGCAGTACCGGCAAGTTCAACCAGGAAGCGATCTTTTGGGCGTCCTTTTCCACCACGCCGACGCTGGACATCAACGGGAACGCCGACCGGACACACATGTGGTTCCTGACCAACTACAGCGGCTTTAAAGGCACCGCGGTCCCGGGCCTCACGCTTAGCATTCAATACGGGAACGATCAGAAGAACCGCCGGTTCATGCCGACCCGGGCGCTGCTCAACCTGTACAACGACTCGATCGATGCGCGGTATCATGCGAGCTTCCAGGAGATCTGGCTTTGCAACAAGCCTTACACATGGACCGCTACGGACGTCAGGACGTGGGGAAAGGACCCCAGCCTGGTTGGGCACGTCATGAATATCGGGGATACGGCAATGTGGATCAGCAAACATCCCATTCCGGATCAGTCCACGAGGCCCTACGCCTGTTTCGGCGTGGACACGACCTACTATCCGTCCGGCAATATCAGCAATACGGCCGGAGACCACTATGTGGTTCTGACCAAATACCTGGATCCGCTCACAAAGACGGGGCTGACGACCTACCCCGGTTATCTGAACGTGATCATCTTCC
This sequence comes from Puia sp., assembly GCA_035572015.1. GTDB lineage: Bacteria > Bacteroidota > Bacteroidia > Chitinophagales > Chitinophagaceae > Puia. The sequence continues at coordinate 52,785 of DATNBP010000149.1, forward strand.
GGCTGGCCGAAGAATACCTGGTTGCGGCTGAAGCCGACTATCAATTGGGCAATCTGGATGAAGCGGCGGCGATGATCAATGTGCTTCGGACACGGGCGGCCGTCAAGACCCCTGTCGATCACACCGCGGATATGCAGGTGTCGGCTTCCGATATCACGCTTGATTTCATCCTGGATGAGCGGGCCCGGGAAATGTGCGGTGAATACTGCCGCTGGTTCGACCTGAAACGAACAAAAACGCTTGGCGAGCGGATCGCCGCCTACAATCCGGATATCACCGGCTTCAACTCCAATTATTATTTGCGACCCGTTCCGCTGGCGGAATTGCAGGCGCTGACCAACGGCGGTTCATTTGGACAAAACCCCGGCTATTGAAAACGATCGTCTATATCGCGGTGCTGCTGGCGGCGGGTTGCCGCTGCTGGTCGCAAGCCCTGCCCGTATATGTCATGATACCGCGAGCTGCTGCGGCGAGGGTCCGATATGGGGCCGGCCGCCTGACTGCGGCGCTGAAGGAGGCCGGTTATTCCGTCAAATCAGTCGTTGGCGGGCATGGTACCGGACACCGCATCGTCATCCGTACGGGGGACAAGGGACCGGCTGAAGGCTTTACGATATCGTCGGAAGGCCGCCAGGTCCGGATCGACGCTGCAGACGCCTCAGGCGCCCTCTACGGCTGCCTGGAGTTGGCGGCGGAACTGAAAAAAGGATGGCCGAAAAAGGGATTCCGGTTGTCCGATCACCCCGAAATGCCGCTTCGGGGGACCTGTATCGGACTGCAAAAGACGACGTTGCTTCGCGGTCGCGGACCTTACGAGTATCCTTATACGCCATCTAATTTCCCCTGGTTCTACGACAAGGCGCTGTGGATCCGGTACCTGGATTCCATGGTAGACAACAGGCTCAACTCGCTGTATCTCTGGAACGGGCATCCCTTCGCCTCGCTGGTCCGGCTGAAGGATTACCCGGATGCGGTGGAGGTGGACGAGGAGACATTCAGGAAGAACGAAGAGATGTTCCGGTTTTTGACGACGGAGGCGGACCGAAGGGGGATATGGGTCATCCAAACCTTCTATAATATCATCGTGTCAAAGCCCTTTGCGGAAAAGCATCACCTGAAGACACAGGACCGGAGCCGGCATATCCTGCCTGTGATCGCGGACTATACGCGTAAGTCGATCGCCGCCTTTGTCGAAAAGTACCCGAATGTCGGCCTGATGTTCACGCTGGGTGAGGCCATGGAAGGCGTCGGACAGGACGATATCGACTGGCTGACGAAGACGATCATCCCGGGCGTACTGGACGGGCTGGCCGCCCTGGGCAGGCATGACGAGCCGCCCCTCGTGTTGCGGGCGCACGATACCGACGGGCCGGCGGATCTGAAAGCAGCGGGGCCATTGTACAGGAATCTTTATGTCGCCGCTAAATACAATGGCGAGTCGCTGACGACGTATACGCCACGGGGTTCCTGGGCCGAACTGAACCGGCATCTCAGCGCCGGCAGCAAAGGGCTGATCGCCAATGTCCATATCCTGGCCAACCTGGAGCCTTTCCGGTATGGGGCCGATGACTTCATTCAAAAATGCGTGCTTGCGATGCACAACGTATATGGCGCGAGCGGCCTGCACCTGTATCCGCAGGCCGCGTATTGGGACTGGCCTTATGCCGCCGACAGCGCCCAGCCGCATTTGCTCGAGCTCGAACGCGACTGGATCTGGTATAAAGAGTGGGCGCGGTACGCCTGGAACTGTCATCGGGACAGGCAGGCGGAAGTGGCTTACTGGAGTGTCCTGCTCGCCGCCCGCTATGGTTGCGACACGGCGGAAGGGAGGCAAATGCTGTTGGCGTATGAGCAGTCGGGTGAGATTGCGCCCCGGTTATTGCGGCGGTTCGGGATTACCGACGGCAACCGCCAGACCCTGTCACTCGGGATGCTAATGACGGAACTTATCGATCCGCAGCGCTACGGGGTGCTGAAGTTGCTGTACGAATCGGAGGGGCCTCCCGGCGAGACGCTGAATGAATATGCCGGGAGAGAATGGCGGCGCCAGGTGCACGAAGGTGAAACGCCGGTTCAGGTGATCCGCGAAGTCCGGCGCGAAGGACAGGCAGCGGTGGAAGCCATCGACCGGGCCGCACCCGGCGTGACCCGGGACAAACAGGAGTTCGCCAGGTTACGCAATGATATGTATTGCTATCGCGAACTGGCGGATTGTTATGCAGCGAAAGCAGAGGCTGCATTGTGGGTGTTGCGGTTCAAGTATTCAGCACAGCCGGGGGACCTGGAAAAGGCGATGCCGTTGTTGCGGCAAAGCTTGGAGCATTTCCGCGAGCTGGCGAGGCTAGCCGGGCCCGCGTACCGGTACGCCAATAGCATGCAGACGCCTCAGCGAAAGATCCCCGTGCGGGGTACCGGAGGAAAGTTCGTCACCTGGGGGGAACTCCTGCCCGTCTACGAAAGCGAACTGCATACGTTCGAACTGCGTCTGGATTCATTGCGGCATAGCAGAGGGCCCTCCGATGCGCCGGCGCCGGCCGCGTTCCGGCCGGCGGATGTGGAGGTCCTGAACGGAGCGGCATTTTACAGGCCGGACAGCGGCGCGCGCATATTTTCGGATTCGGATGCTGCAATTGAAAAGATTAGCCCTGTGCTAAAGGACGTGCGGGCCATCCGCCTGCCGGCGGCCGGCCAGCGGGGCCAGGGGACGACGCTGGAATTCAGGTCTGCGAAGCCGGTCGATCTGCTGATCGGGTTCTTCGATCAGAAGGGATCTGCATGGCTGCCTGCGCCGCAACTGGAGACCGATGCCAGCGCCAATGATTTCGGTCAGGCGGACGTCATGGTGGCGGACGGCCTGGTGATCCCGGGGTTCCCAGTCGTCAATATCCACCGGTGGTCGTTTCCGCCAGGCCGGCATGTGCTCCGGCTCGGGAAAGGGTTGTGCCTGGTGATGGGTTTCGTCGAACCGGCGGGGAAGATGCAGACCTACGATGCCGGGCTGAGCGATCCGGGTAACAGGAATATCGATTGGTTATTTGAATGACGGATATGCGAATTCTTTTTTTCATGTTGTTGCTGGCCGGCCTTCGGACCGATGCACAGGACAGCTTACTGTGGTACCGGCAGCCGGCGAAGAAATGGACGGAAGCGTTGCCGGTCGGGAACGGGCGGCTGGGTGCGATGATCTATGGCGATGCCACAGACGAGCACGTGCAGTTCAACGAGGCGACCTTGTGGACCGGCCGTCCGCGGTCCTACCAGCGCCCCGATGCCTGGCGCTATCTCGATTCGATCCGGCTGCTGCTGCGGGAAGGGCGCCAGGCGGAAGCGGAAGCGATGGGCGAGCAACATTTCATGGGCAGGAAGGACCGCGACGACGACGCTTATGGGCGGCTGAAGGCTGCGTGGGTTGACAAAGTGAGGCGGGATACTGCTTTTGCCGCTGTGGACCTCGACGACGGAAACTGGAAGACGCTGGAGATACCGACCCCGGACGGATGGGAAGCAGCCGGCTTACAGGGATTGGATGGCGCGGTGTGGTTCCGGGTGAGATTCGACCTGCCCGCGCAGTGGGCGGGAAAAGATATCGAGCTGGACCTCGGGCGGATCCGGGATATGGACTACACGTATGTGAACGGCGCGCTCGTTGGCAGCGGTGAAGGGATCAGCAGGAAGCGGGCGTACCGCGTCCAGGCGTCGCTGCTGCGCGCCACCGGAAACGTGATCGCCATCCAGATCCTTAACTTCGACGATAAAGGGGGCCTGACCGGCTATAAGGGCAAGCCCGATCTGACGATCCGGCCGATCGAGGACTCCGTATCAGGCCCCGGACCCGGGCCCGGACCCCGGGCCGGAGGGACGGAGGCAATCACATTGCCGCACCAATGGAAATTTGCGATCCAGAATGCCGATCCGCCTCTCCTGCCCAAATACGAAGCGGAATACCAACCTTTCGGCGATCTCCGGTTCCATATGGAAGGGCAGGGGGCCATTGCCGGTTACCGGCGGCAACTCGACATAGCGAATGCCATCGCCGCGGTTTCGTATGAGACCAACGGCGTGCACTATACGAGAGAATATTTTGCGAGCGAATCGCCGCAGGCCCTGGTCGTCCATCTCAGCGCCGACCGGCCGGGGAAGATCACATTTTCTGCCGGTCTCGGCACGCCCCACCGCGACTTCTCCATCCGGAGGGTGGATGACCGGACGCTGGGACTGTATGTCCGCGTACGGGACGGAGTGTTGAGGGGGGTCAGTTTCTGGCATGTCCTCGCGGCACATGGAAAGGTCGACGTGACCGCCGATTCGATCTTCGTGCGGGGCGCTGACGACGTCGTGCTGTACGGGTTGGCGGCAACCAGTTTTATCAACTATCATGACGTCGGCGGCGATCCGGCGGCAAAATGCCGCGCGGCGCTGGTTGGGTTGAGCGGGCTCCGGTATCCGGCGGTGCGCGCCTGCCATGTCGCGGGCTACCGCAAATATTTCGGCCGGTTTCAGATCCGTTTCGGGAAGGAGAGGTCCCTGCTGCCGACCGATCTGCGGATCGAGCGGTTTACGCCCGGAACCGACCCGAACCTGATCGCCCTATACGTCCAGTACAGCCGGTATCTCCTGCTGGCTTCTTCCGCACCGACGGCGCCCTATCCCGCCAATCTGCAAGGCATCTGGAACGACGAGCTTAGCCCGCCCTGGGGCAGCAAGTTTACGACGAACATCAACCTCGAAATGAACTACTGGCCTGCCGAGGAACTGAATCTTCCGGAATGTGAGAAGCCGTTGTTCCGACTCATCCGCAACCTGTCGGCGGCCGGAAAGGCCACGGCTGCCGATTATTACCGGTGTCCCGGCTGGGTACTCCATCACAACACGGACCTTTGGTGCGGGACGGCGCCGATCAACGCCTCCACTCACGGGATCTGGCCGACCGGCGGCGCCTGGCTATGCCACCAGATCTGGGAACACTATTTGTTCACCGGGGACAAGGATTTTTTAAGGAGGTATTATCCTGAAATGAGGGCGGCAGCTGACTTCTTTGCGCATTTCCTGGTCGCCGATCCGGCAACGGGCTGGCTGATCAGCACGCCTTCCGCCTCGCCCGAACACGGCGGACTCGTTGCGGGACCCACGATGGACCACCAGCTTATCCGGGACCTTTTCAGGAACTGTATCGCGGCCGCCGCCGCGCTTGACGTCGACCGGACCTTCAGCGGTGAGCTGGAAAAGAAATGTGCAAGGATCGCCCCGGACCAGATCGGGCGGTTCGGTCAATTGCAGGAATGGCTGGAGGACAAAGACGACAGCTCGGATACCCACCGGCATATCTCGCATCTCTGGGGCGTGTATCCCGGTACCGACATTACATGGAAAAGCCCGATGCTGATGAAGGCGGCGAGGCAGTCGCTGATCTATCGCGGCGACGGAGGCACGGGCTGGAGCCTCGCCTGGAAGGTAAATTGCTGGGCGCGCTTCCGTGACGGAGATCACGCGATGGCGCTGGTTGATAAATTGTTGTCTTCCGCCGCACATGTCGAAGGGGGGGAACACGGGGGCGTGTATCCGGATATGCTGGATGCCCATCCGCCGTTCCAGATCGACGGAAATTTCGGCGGCGCAGCGGGTGTGGCCGAGATGCTGCTGCAAAGCCAGGACTCGGGCATCGATGTCCTGCCGGCGTTACCGGCAGCGCTGCCTGAAGGGGAGATCAGGGGGATCTGCGCGCGCGGCGGCTTTGTGCTGGACATTTCCTGGGCACACGGGACGCTGCGGCAGGTGAGGGTTTTGTCACGGCTGGGCGGGGATTGCGTGTTGCGCTATGAAGGCCGGCGGGCGGAGGTGGCGACCGTTAAAGGCATGAGCTATCTGTTTGACGGGGATTTGATGCAGGCATCCGATTCCCGGCGGGATTTGCTGCTGGATTCGGGCTGGCGGACAGCGGAAAGTGCAGATTCTTCGGCTTACCGGGGGTCGGAAGCCGTTAGTTATGACGACCGGCATTGGATGGAAGTGGATGTGCCGCATAATTGGGATGATTACGGAGGCTACCGTCGGCTGCGGCACGGTAACCTGCATGGATATGCGTGGTACCGCCGGCCGCTGGTGATCCGGCATCCGGCTGCGGACCGCCGGTACTTCTTATGGTTCGAAGGCGTCGGCTCCTATGCGACGGTATGGGTAAACGGCAGCTATGCCGGGTATCATGCGGGAGGTCGAACCTCATTTACGGTAGACATTACGCATGCCCTGCGTCCCGGCGGGGGAGAGAATATCATAACCGTGCGCGCCGACCACCCCGCCTTTATCCGCGACCTGCCCTGGATCTGCGGCGGTTGTTCCGACGAGCGGGGGTTTTCCGAAGGCTCGCAACCGATGGGGATCTTCAGACCGGTCCACCTGGTCGTGACCCACGCGGTCCGGATAGAGCCGTTTGGCGTGCATGTCTGGAACGATACCTCCGCGTCGCCGGCGTCCGCGACGCTTTTTTTAGAGACGGCCTGCAAGGACTACGGCGATTCCGGGTGGGATGGCGAACTCGTGCAACGGCTGGAGGACCGCGGGGGACGCACCGTCGCTATGGCGAAGACCGTTCTGCGGGCGGAGCCCGGACAAGCCACGTCGGTGCGTCAGACACTCAATTTGCGGCGCCCGCGGCTGTGGTCTCCGGACGACCCCTATTTGTACCGGGTGGTTACCGAGATGGTCGTCGCGGGCCGGGTCATCGACCGGGTGACGACGCCGTATGGGATCCGTGTGATCCGGTGGCCCGATCTGAGCGCTCCCGGTCCTCATCCCTTCCTGGTGAACGGAAAGCGGGTATTCATCAACGGGATCGCCGGTTACGAACACCGGCTTGGGGGAAGTCATGCATTTACAGATGCCGGGATCAGGGCGCGCGTGTCCGAGATCAGGGCTGCGGGTTTCAACGCCTTCCGGGACGCTCACCAGCCGCATAATTTGAGATTTCAGCAATGCTGGGATAGTCTCGGGATGCTTTGGTGGCCGCAGCTTTCCGCACATATCTGGTTCGACTCGCCTGCGTTTCGGCGAAACTTTTTGCGTTGTTTGACGGAGTGGGTGACGGAACGCAGGAATAGTCCGTCGCTCATTCTTTGGGGACTTCAGAACGAAAGCAAGCTTCCGGCGGATTTTGCCCGGGAGTGTGCCGCGGTGATCCGGCGGCTGGATCCCACTGCGTCCGCGCAGCGCAGGATCGTCACCTGCAACGGTGGCGAAGGGACCGACTGGGATGTGCCGCAGAACTGGACCGGAACGTACGGTGGCGACCCCCGAACTTATGCAGCAGATTTGCGCCGGCAGGTGCTGGTAGGTGAATACGGCGCCTGGCGGACGGCGGACCTGCATGGGGACGTGCCGTTCAGCGAAGAAAGGATGGATCGGTTGATGGAACTTAAAATTCGGCTGGCCGATAGCGTGAGGGACGAGGTGGCGGGGCATTTCATGTGGCTGTTCTCGTCGCATGACAACCCCGGCAGGGTCCAGTCGGGTGAGGGGTTCCGGGAGCTCGACCGGGTAGGCCCTGTCAACTATAAGGGGCTGTTGACGTCCTGGGGGGAGCCGGTGGATATGTTTTATTGCTATCGGGCGCATTTTGTGCCCGCCGCGGTGGCACCGATGGTCTATATTGCCGGGCATTCCTGGCCGGACCGCTGGCTGTCGGGCGGAAAGAAAAGCGGGATCGTCGTGTATTCGAATTGCGACTCCGTCGCGTTGTACAATGGCGGCGCTGATTTAGGCATGCGGAAGGGGCCGGCGCATTTCCAATGGGACGATGTGGACGTGCGATGGAGCAGGTTGGTGGCGGTAGGCTTCGTTCACGGCAAAGTTGCGGCGCGGGATAGTCTGGAGTTGCATCATTTGCCGCGGGCGCCGGAGCGGCTGGGAACGGCAGTGGCAGGGGCGAAGGTCGCGACGGGTCCATCGGATACGGCGGATTTGGTGGCCCCGGCGCCGGGATACCGGTATGTATATCGCGTCAACTGCGGCGGTCCGGACTATGTCGATCACCTGGGCCACCGCTGGTTGGCGGACCGTCATTGGACCATGCCCGGAACCTGGGGTTCGTTTTCCTGGACGGATGGGTACCCGGGCATGTCGCCTTTCTTTGCGAGCCAGCGGCGGGTTTCGGATGATATCGCGGGCACGCGGGATGGCCGCCTGTTCGCGGATTTCCGGTACGGCCTCGGAAAACTCGGTTATACCTTTCCGGTACAGGATGGTTGGTACCGCGTGGAATTGTATTTTACAGAACCCTGGCTGGGTCTTGGCGGCGGAATGAACTGCGCCGGGTGGCGGCGGTTCGATGTCGCCGTGAATGGCGAGACCGTGATCAGGGACCTGGATATCTGGAAGGCCGCGGGTACGGACCGCGCGCTGAAAAGGGTCGTGGTGGTCCGGGTGCGCGGGGGAAAACTGGTCGTGACATTTCCCCGCGAGGCGGCGGGGCAGGCGCTGATCTCGGCAATCGCAGTGGCGACGACAGACAACACGGCAAGAGCGGCGGCGGCGTCACCCGGATGGATGGCATGCCATGAGGGGATCGCATCGATGGGCACATGGTTGGATACGGGCGATACGCTTCGGGCTGGGGGAAAGCTGAGGACTATCGCAGCATTGCCTCCGGCCCTGTATGGGGCGGATTGGGTGAGCGGCAATTGCGATTCATTTCGCCTCACGGTCGGCGCTGACGTATATGTCGCAGCTGACAGCGCACAACCGCCGGCCGGCTATGAGGATACGCACACGCGGGTGCTGACCGATGCCGCGGGCGGCGAAACTTTGGAGGTATACCGGCGCCGGGTTGCCGCGGGAGCCACGGTGGCGGCGCAAGGAGAGCTGGCGGCCGTACAGGAGGCAAGTTCCATGGAGCCGGCTTTCGATGCGAAACCGGTTGTGACGTATAAAGTGCCCGGGGCAAGCGGCGGTGGACCGGTGGTCACAGGTCTGAATGGCCGTGCGGGGAATGATGCGGGCGTTGGCGGATGGAGCGGCGTGCGGGTCAACGGCGATACGACCGAATGGCGGATCGTCATAGGTGTCGGAGACGAGTATTCGCTCTCGGTGAAATATCGCCGGCCGGGGAATCTCGCGGGGCGGGGGCGGTTGGAAATCCGGATGGAGGACGGCACATTGGTCCGGGAATCGCCGGTCGCGCTTCTTCCGTCACCGGCGGGGAAGTGGAATTATTTTGACAGTACCACCGGGACGATGATCAATGCAGGACGGTATATCGTCCGGCTGATCGCGCCGGGGACGACGGTCGGCCAACTGCAGGTGCAGTAGGCCGCACAATACAATACACGTGAAAAGAATCGGAATCCTTTTCCTGGCGGCCTGTATGGCCGCGCTGTCTGCGCATGCGCAGGAGATCAGGCTGGTCAATTTGCGCTGCGCCTACCGCGTCGATCCATCGGGCGTGGACGGCCGCCCGTTTCTGAGCTGGGAGTTGCAGTCTTCGAAGCGTGGCGTACGGCAATCGGCCTACCGGATACTGGTATCGACAGATTCGGTCAGCCTCCTGCGGGATTCGGGCAATTATTGGGATTCCGACCGTCGGGCATCGGACAGTTCCATCGGCGTCCGGTATGCCGGGCCTGCGCTGTCGGCGGGCAGGACCTATTACTGGAAGGTAATGGTATGGGATAACGCGCGGCGGGACAGTTCCCGCTGGAGCCATTGCGCCAGTTGGCAGACCGGGTTGTGGTCGGCCGCGGACTGGGACGGTGCGAGGTGGATAGGTTACGACAGGATCCCCGATTCTGCGATTTTATTGCCGGGTCAACGCCGGACGGGAAAGACCGGGCCGGGACGCGACGTGCTGCCGATACTCCGGAAGTCATTCGGGATCGACAAGCCGGTGGTCCGGGCCACGATCTTCATTAGCGGCCTGGGACAATTCGAGTTGCGCTGCGATGGCGAAAAGGTGGGGGATCATTTTCTCGACCCCGGCTGGGTCGCCTATGACAAGTCGGCGCTGTACGTCGCGCTGGATGTAACCCGGCAGCTTAAACAAGGGGAAAATGTGCTGGGCGTGATGCTGGGCAATGGGTTCTATTACATTCCCCGTGAGCGCTATCACAAATTGCTGACGGCATATGGATATCCCAAGGTGATCGCCGTGCTGCAACTGGAATACACCGACGGTACGATCCAACGGATTTGCACCGATTCCAGTTGGCGCGCTGCGCCGGGCCCCATCCGGTTTTCCAGCATCTATGGTGGTGAGGACTACGATGCCCGGCTGGAGCAACCCGGTTGGGACAGACCGGGTTTTGCGGAGTCCCCTGAAAGCGGGTGGCGTAAGGCCCTCCTCGTAGAAGGCCCCCCGGCATTACGCGCGCAGGAGGAAGAGCCGTTGAAAGTGACCGACAGTTTTCCGGCGCGGCGGGTATTGGAGGACCGAGAGGGTGCACCGGGGCTGCAGGCGCCCGGTTGGGTCTACGACATGGGGCAGAATGCGTCCGGGACCGTGCGGATTGCTGTGTCGGGCCGGCGCGGTGCAACCGTCCGGCTGATACCTGCTGAACTGATCGCGGCCGACAGCAGCGCCAACCAGCGCGCAACAGGGAGACCGTATTACTGGGAATACACGTTGAAAGGAGACGGGGTGGAAACCTGGGCGCCCCGGTTCAGCTATTATGGGTTCCGTTATGTGGAAGTAGCCGGCGCGGTTCCGGCGGGTTATCCCAATCCCGACGGCCTGCCGGTCGTCTGTAAAATAACGTCGTTGCACACCCGAAATTCGATGGCTAAGGCGGGGAACTTCGACTGCTCCGATCCGCTGCTCAACCGGACGGATAGCCTGATTGATTGGGCGATACAAAGCAACCTGGCCAGCGTCTTTACCGATTGCCCGCACCGCGAAAAACTAGGTTGGCTCGAGCAGGATCACCTGATGGGCAGTTCCATCAGGTATGGATACGATATGCACACCCTGGCCCGCAAGGCGGTGCACGATATGATGGAAGCGCAGACACCGGAAGGCCTCGTTCCGGAGATTGCACCCGAGTACACGGTGTTCGGAGCGCCATTCAGGGATTCGCCCGAATGGGGAAGCAGCGCGATCCTCCTTCCCTGGTACCTGTACAAGTGGTACGGCGACCAGGCCATACTTGCCGAAAGTTACCCGATGATGCTCAGGTATATCGACTATTTGGGCCGGGAATCCGACGATCACCTATTGACTGAGGGACTGGGAGACTGGTATGATATCGGCCCGGCAAGACCGGGCCTCTCGCAACAAACGCCCCGCGGTGTCACGGCGACGGCCATCTATTATTATGACCTTACGGTACTTGAGCAGGTGTCGGCCCTGTTGGGCAGGCCGGAGGAGGCAGGGAATTTCCGGGTACTGGCGGCGGCAACCAGGACGGCTTTCAATCATCGTTTTTTTGATCCGAGACTTAATGAAGTAGCCGGCGGAAGCCAGACAGCTGACGCGATGGCGCTGTATGTCGGTCTCGTGCCTGACGGCAAGCGCGATTCGGTGCTGGCGCATTTGGTCAGGGATATCCATCGGAGGGGTAACGGGCTCACAGCCGGCGATATCGGGTTCCGCTATGTCCTTCAGGCGCTCGATGAAGGCGGCCGGCCGGACCTCATCTTTGCGATGAACAGCCGCACCGACGTCCCGGGTTACGGGTATCAGCTGGCGCATGGCGCCACGGCCCTTACGGAATCCTGGCAGGCGTTGCCTTCTGTGTCGAACGACCATCTGATGCTGGGGCATTTGTTGGAATGGTTGTACCAGGGACTGGCCGGGATCAGGGCGGACGACGGTCAACCCGCCTTTCACCATGCCATCATCCGGCCGGAACCGGTGGGCGCCGTGCAATGGGCCAGGGCCGGTTACCATTCGCCTTACGGGTTGGTGTCCGCGTACTGGAAACGAAGCAAGGATGCCTTCGAACTGGATGTCACGATTCCGGGCAATACGACGGCTACGGTCTGTCTGCCGGCGACCGCGGGGGCAACGATCACGGAGGGATGGCGGGCGATAGCCGACAAGAAAGATATCCGGCTGGTCAGAAGGGACAGCGGCACCGCGATCTTCGCCATCGGGTCGGGACACTACTATTTTCGCGCGGTCCTTCGGAATGCCGTTACGCAACACAAAATGGAGTTGGTGTACCGTCAAATCAGGACGCCTTACAAATATGGCCTGGTGCTGGTGCCACCGGAGCGGGGCAAGAAAATGGATTGTCCCACGATCTTCCGCAAAGGGAAACGATGGTATATGTCGTATATCATTTTTGATGGCCGCGGGTATGAGACCTGGTTGGCGGGCAGCGACGATCTGTTGCATTGGACGACACTTGGCAAAATGCTGTCCTTTGGGGATAGCAGCAAGTGGGACGGCAACCAGAAAGCCGGCTATTTTGCCCTGGTCGATCATCGCTGGGGCGGCGACTACCGGCTGCACTCGTGGCGGGGGAAATACTGGATGTCGTATTTTGGCGGAAATACCCGCGGGTATGAAGCGGGAACTTTATCGGAGGGAATGGCTTTCACGGATCAGGATCCTGCCAGGCCGCACGAATGGCAGCGGCTCGACCGGCCGATCCTCACGGTCCATGATACGGATGTGGCGTGGTGGGACGACCACACGATGTACAAGAGTTGGGTGGTATGGGACAAAGACCGGCTGACGGGTCACCGGTTCGATCTTTTTTACAACGCCAATGGCGATAGTGCGGACAGGCGAAGGGGAAGCGAACGGATCGGGTTGGCCGTATCGGACGATATGGTGCATTGGAAGCGGCTGGGACGGAACCCGGTGCTGGATCACCTGACAGGGATCACGGGCGATCCCTATATCCAGAAGATCGGAAATATATGGGTCATGTTCTATTTCGGCGCCTTTTGGCATGGCATGGGCGGGGCCTTCAACCGTTTCGCATGCAGCTACGACCTGGTGCACTGGACGGATTGGACAGGCCCGGACCTCATCCGGTCCTCGGAGCCGTACGACGAGGTGTTTGCGCATAAGTCGGCCGTGATCCGGTTCAGGGGGACCGTATACCATTTCTACTGCGCGGTCGACAAGCGGGGCGATCGCGGCATCGCTTTGGCGACTTCGAAGGACGTTGGAAAAAGCGGGGTAAGCTTTCATTAAGCTATATGACGAGCCGGCGAAACATATTATTGCTATTGCTTTGCGCGCCCCTGGCGGTTTTCAGCCAGGGCCGGCAGGTCACCAGTCTCGGGACGGGCCGGCAGGTCACCAGTCTCGACACGGGCTGGCGCTTCTTTTTGGGCGACGATTCCGCGGCATCGACTGCGGCCTTTGACGACGCCGGGTGGCGCCTGCTAGACCTGCCGCATGATTGGAGCATCGAGGGCGCGTTCTCCCCGAAGAACCGCACGGGACAGGGCGAGGGCGGATTGCCGGCAGGAGTGGGTTGGTACCGGAAGCATTTTCGGTTGCATCCGGGTGCCGGCCGGGTCTATGTCGATTTTGACGGGGTGTACCGCTGCAGCGAAGTCTGGATCAACGGACATGATCTCGGCAAGCGGCCGAACGGCTATATTTCCTTCCGGTACGAGCTGACGCCATGGTTGTCGAAAGACGGCAGGAACGTGCTGGCGGTGCGGGTCGACAACTCGGCGCAACCTGATTCCCGCTGGTACACCGGGTCGGGCATCTACAGGAATGTGTGGTTGGAAACGACGCCGGCGGCGGCGGTGGACCATTGGGGGGTATTTGTCACGACGCCCGCTGTGAGTAAAGAGGCCGCGAAGATAGCTGCGGCCATCGACATCAGGAATACCGGGGACAGGATATGGGCAACTGTCCGGGTCGAATTGCTCGACCGCGACGGACGGGTCGTTGGCGCATCGGACGGCGGGAAGGTCTTGCTGGTGCACGGTGTCGTTCGGTCAACGATTATGCTGACCCTTAAGAAGCCCCATCTCTGGTCGCCGGCGGACCCGTATCTGTATCGAATACAGGTTACCGTTAGAACGGGAAGGGGGCAGGCTGATAAGTATACGGTGCGGACCGGCATCAGGGAATTTCGCTTCGACCCTGCAAAAGGGTTTTTTCTGAACGGTCAGTCCATGAAGATGCTGGGAGTCTGTCTGCACCATGATGAAGGCGCACTGGGGGCGGCGGTAAATATCGCTGCTATCCGGCGGCAATTGCGGATCCTGAAGGATATGGGATGCAATGCGATCAGGACCAGCCACAACCCGCCTGCGCCGGAATTGCTCGATGTGTGCGACTCGATGGGATTGATGGTCATGGATGAGGCGTTCGATATGTGGCGGAAGAAAAAGACAAAACACGATTATTCCGCGAATTTTCAGGAATGGCACGCGAGGGACCTGGCCGACCAGGTCCGCAGGGACCGCAACCACCCGTCGGTGATCGTATGGAGCATCGGCAACGAGATCCGGGAACAGTTCGACAGCAGCGGGATCCGGCTGGCCCGTGAGCTT
>DATNBP010000150.1:0-11663 GCA_035572015.1 Puia sp.
CTATCGCGATTCGCTGGCCAGGAAAGGTTCGGGCCTGATGCAGTTCTTCAAGGACAGCACGCCGACGGACCTCCAAACGGCCATTTCGCTCATGATCACGCACAGCGATAATTCCGCAGCGGTCTGGTGCGAGCGTCTTGCCGGCGGCGGCGCGGCGATCAACGAATGGCTGGAAAAGAACGGGTTTACCGCCACCCGCGTCAATTCGCGTACGCCCGGCCGGGAGAAGGAAAGGGAACAGTACGGCTGGGGCCAGACGACGCCCCGGGAAATGGCGAAGCTGGTGACAATGATCCGCGACCAGCAGGTCGTCAACCCGGCGGCCAGTCAGACAATGTACCGGATCATGACACACGTGTTCTGGGACGAATATGCGCTTTCCCAGATCCCACCTTATGTTCAGGCAGCGTCCAAGCAGGGCATGGTGGACGATTCGCGTTCCGAAGTCGTCCTTGTCAACGCTCCCCATGGGGACTATGTCTTCTATGTCGCGACAAAGAACAATAAAGACCAGCGCTGGGTGCCGGACAACGAGGCCTGGCAGCTCGCCAGGAATATCTCGTCCCTGCTCTGGAATTATTTTGAACCGCATTACGGCTGGAAACCGGTCGGACGTATCGAGTGACGGCTAATTTGCCTACCTTCAGTCACAAAACCGCGATCCATATGAGCGACACGATCCAAAGGGAGGACATCCGGCAGGAGGTATTCGACCTGTACGATGACTATGCGCACAACCGGCTCACCCGACGGGATTTTATGGAAAAGCTATCCACTTATGCCGTGGGTTCCCTCACCGTGCCGGCGCTCATGAGCTACATGATGCCCGATTATGCCAACACCCTCCAGGTGAAGGCCGATGATCCCCGGATAAAATCGGACTATGTCACCTACGATTCGCCGAACGCAGGTGGTAAGATCAAGGCCTTATTGTCCGAGCCCGCAGCGCACAGCAAGAAACTGGGCGGAGTGGTCGTGGTCCATGAGAACCGCGGCCTGAATCCATACATTGAGGACGTCGGAAGGCGATTGGCCCTCGCGGGATTCCTCTCCATCGCGCCGGATGCGCTTACCCCGCTGGGCGGCTATCCGGGCAATGACGACCAGGGCCGGGAAATGCAAAGCAAACGGGACCGAAACGACATGCTCCAGAACTTCATCGATGCATTCCATTATCTCCTTCAACATCCCGACTGCAATGGAAAAGTCGGCGTTGTCGGATTTTGCTTCGGCGGCTGGATCGCCAACATGATGGCCGTCCGCCTGCCGGACCTGGCCGCAGCGGTTCCCTTCTACGGCACGCAGCCCACCGCGGAGGAGGCGGCCCGGATCAAGGCCCCGCTGCTGCTGCACTATGCTGGTCTCGACACCCGCGTCGACGAAGGCTGGCCGGCATACGAGGCAGCGTTAAAGTCTAACCACAAGGAATATACGGCCTATGTCTATCCGAATGTGAACCATGGCTTTCACAATGATACCACACCCCGCTATGACAAGGCCGCGGCCGAATTGGCCTGGAAGCGGACAATCGATTTCTTTACTGAAAAATTGAGCTGACATTGGAGCCGCAAAAGCCAATCGATATCCAACCGACCCTGCAAAATGACAGCGTCCTGCTTTCTCCCCTTCGGCCGGAGGATTTCGAGGCCCTGTACCGGGTGGCCTCCGACCCGAAGGTTTGGGAACAGCACCCCAACCGGGACCGCTGGCAGCGGGAAGTTTTCCAAAAATTCTTCCAGGGCGCAATCGAAAGCAAAGGCGCCTTCAAGATCATCGACAAAGCCAGCGGCGAAGTCGCGGGAAGCACCCGGTACTACGACTATGACCCCGCAGCGGGACGCATCCTGATCGGCTATACCTTTTACGGGACAAAATACTGGGGGAGTGGTCTCAATCCGGCCGTGAAGCGGCTGATGCTCGATCATATATTCTCCTTTGTGGACAAGGTCCACTTTCATGTCGGGGCTACCAATTTTCGCTCGCAAGTGGCCATCCAGCGGCTTGGCGCAAAAAAAGTAGGGGAGGAGGCGATCGCCTATTACGGGGAGGCGCCGAAACTCAATTTTGTGTATGAGCTTGTCAGGCCGGGCGCTTTGCCCGATAGTTCAGTCCCGCCGCCGTCCTGCCGGTGACATGGTAGGGAGCCGCCGGCGCCGTAGATGAGGAGCAATACACCGAGGTACAGCAGGAGGCGAAGTTCCCAATAGATCGAGAACAACCTCGCCGACTCCAGCTCCGCTGCCTTTTTTAGCGTATCGCCGGAGATATGGCCTTCTTCGTGCAGTTGTTGGATCACGGGCAAGCGCATAGTTGTACAAACATACCTAAAAACGCTTTGCCCCCTCCAAATAGTATCTTACATTAGCCCCACCTTCGATTCATGCATTATGCGATACTGACATTCGGATCAATGGGCGATGTCCGGCCCTTCGTCGCGCTTGCCGCCGGCCTGCAGCAACAAGGACACCGTGTCACGCTCGCCGGCCCCGAGAACTTCAAAGCCCTTGCTGGAGCAGCAGGCGTTCCCTTTTTTCCGCTTGGCGGCAATATAGAAGAGCGCGTCAGAGACCCGGCCATACTGAGGCTCGTCAGGGCCCGGGACAACCTTCGTTTCCTTATCGGGCTGCTGAAAGCCAGCGACGACCTTCAGCCGCAAATATTTCGGGGTATGCTCGAGCTTTCCGGGCAGGCTGACGTTCTGCTGACAAGCACCCTCAATATTTTCTACGTGGATGCCATTGCGGAGCACCTCGGCAAGCGATGGGCCATGTTGCTCCCCAGCCCTCCCATGACAGAGACCGCCGCTTACCCCTTTCCCGATTTCGACGCTATCAACTTTCCCTGGTACAACCGGATGACCTACCGGCTGGTCAACTTTGCCTTCTGGCAAGTATTTAAAAAGCGAGTCCGGATTGCCCGCGCCTCACTCGGGTTGCCACCTCCCGCTACGAACCTTCTTCGTGCATATCTGAAGCGCGGTATTCCGATCCTGTATCTGTTCAGCCCGCGGCTTTTGCCGCAACCTGCCGACTGGCCGGCGAACTGCCTGGTCACCGGCTACCTTTCGCTGGAGGAAGGCCGCCCGCCGGATCCGGCTTTGACTACCTGGCTCAGGTCAGGCAGCCGGCCGCTGTATATCGGTTTTGGAAGTATTCCCATACCCGATCCCGATCTGGTAGCCGCAATCATCGCCCGCATCCTGGAAACTACGCCGCACCGGGTGGTTTTTTGCAAGGGCTGGTCGGAGTTGCCGTCACTTCCCGATGACCCGGACCTTTGCGTCATCGAACATGCCGACCACAGTTGGCTGTTGCCGCAATGTATAGCCGCTATACACCACGGCGGCGCGGGAACGACCGGCGCTACTTTGAAGGCACAAATCCCCTCCATCGTTTTGTCGCTGTTCGGAGATCAGCCGCAATGGGGGAAGATCGTGGAGCGGCGGGGTGTGGGTCTCCACTTGCCGTTCCGCAGGTTGACAGTCCGGAGATTTCTTCGCGCCCTTGAAAACGTCTTGTCGCCACCTTTTCCGCAACAGGCAGCGCTCGTAGGCGGAAAGGTCGCCAAAGAGGATGGCGTCCGGCTAACCATTGAAACCCTCGATTCTTTCTTCACTTAATCGAAAAGATATGATCCGACACGCCACTTTCGCCGATCTGCCGGCCATCGGCAGTCTGCTCCTGGAATTGGAGTATGAACCGGCGCCCGGCCTGGATGAGCGCGTCAGGCGGCTGATCGCCGATCCGGATGAAGCTTTGCTTGTCTACGAGCTGGACGGGGAAACGGTTGGTTTGCTTTCGCTGCATTTCATTCCCCAGGTTGCGCTCGGTGACTTTGCGCGCATCAGCTATTTTGTCGTTGCGGCGAAGGTCCGCGGGAAAGGTATCGGCGACGAACTGGAAGCGCATATCACGGCGCTTGCCCTTGCGCGCAATTGTGACCGGATAGAATTGCATTGTCACAGCCGCCGGATCGATGCGCACCGGTTCTATGACAGGCAGGGATACCGGGAGTCTCCGAAATACCTGGTCAAGTCGCTGCGGGCCGGACAGTAGCTGTATCATTTCCAGACATCCTGAGGAGCGAGTAGGCAAGGAGCGACGCGGGAACCAGGATCAGGGCGGGGGTCGCTTGGGGGCAGCGGGGTTTGCCCGGAGCACGTAGGTTGCGGTCGGGGCAGGACGGGTCGCTAGCGGTTCACCTCCCCGATCAGCATATACCCCGCGATCGCCAGGCCTGCCTTTAGCATCGTTGCTTTTGAGCCGGCGTTTTCCATATTGCACCGTGCAGCCGGCACGCGCCCGGCGAGATAACATTCCCTTTTGATCTGTTGCACCATATAGCTGCCGTACCCTTTTCGCCTGAAACTTTCGGTAACTTCCATGTAGATGTCCGCGAACGGCACATTGTAGTGCAGCATGAACCCGCCCGTCCCCACGATCTTTCCATCCACTTCCAGCACATAGTCGCCCTCGGGTTCGCTGTGGTGGTCGAACAGAATGTCGGTATCCTGCCGCGGACGGAAAATTACCCCGGGCAGCGTATACCGCGTCACCGTGCCCTCTTTGAAGAGGATGACAGGGGACTGGATGTTCCGCGCAAAGGCATACAGCAGCGCGGGCAGCACCGGGTCGTTGCTCTGGCATTCTATGTACTGAACTTCGGATGCCCGCAACAGTTCCGAGAACAACTCATTGGCGATCGACCGGAATGACGGAATGACATAGTATTCGAAGACGGTGTCCCTGCCCTTGATCTCCTGGCCCTTGATCGACCCGTAACCAACCGGAAGATTGTTGACGGTCAGCAGGTAGGAATCGGTCCATCCCCTTTCATGACATGCGTTGTACCGGATCTGGGTATTGGCTTCCTGCAGGTAGAGGACACGGAAGGGTTGAATATCCTTTAGATTCGTCCTGGTGGCCTTTAACTCCATAATTGGGAACTTTACAGAAAGTTAACTCAATTAAACGTAAAGCCAATCTGCAAATTGGCGCCGATCGATGCGGGCGCGCTATTCCCGAAGCGGGCGGGAAAAGAGATCGAAAACCAACAATCGGCGGCCCTGGTCTTACAATAGACCTTGTTGAGCACGGGCGTGAAACCATACCGCCCCTGTGTCTCGAACGCGAGCCTCGGGATCACATTGATATTATGGCGCAGACGGAATACGGGTCCGGGGTCGAACAACAGGTTGCCCGTTTTGCTCATCCCTTCTTTACCGGTGGGCTTAGTCCAGACCACAGACGGCGTGATCTCATAGCTGAACCCAAACCTCTTGCTATAGTAAATATTCAACCCCACCGGAAATCCGATCGTGGTGGAATGCTGAAATTCCGTCGTAGTCGAATTCTTGCTGAAAGTTACCCAGGGGATGATGAAACTGAGATAGCCCTTTACGTAGGGATAAGCCGGTGTGGCGGTATCGGGCGCCGATTGAGCCCAGGCACCGGTCGCCATTGCGCACAAAAGAACAAGGGAAAACAGCGTTTTTCTCATAAACAATTTTGGTCTTATTTTGCAATTGGCTACCTAAATTAACGTTTTCAGGATATGACACCAAGAGCGCGAAAGAGGCTGATCCGCTTTATCGGTTTACCCTTGCTAGTCCTTATCATCCTGCTCGCGATCGGCGTGGCGCTCTTGTATACCCAGCAACAACGGCTCGTGCGCCTTGCCGTCGGCGAGTTGAACGAAAAACTGCCTGGAGAAGTTCTCGTAGGTGGCAGCGAAATATCGGTCTTTCACAATTTTCCGTATATCTCCATCGCTTTGAACCGGGTAGAGCTGTTCGCCGGCAAAGACACGACCACGAGGCCCCTTCTCCAGGCAGGGAGGCTTTATGCGGGCTTCAGCCTTCCTGATATCCTTCGCCAGCGTTATCGCATAAAGGCCATCGGCCTGCGGGACGGCCATATCGACCTCGTCGAGGACACGAGCGGCAAGCTCAATATCGTCGAGGCGTTTACTTCCGGGAGTGACACGACGACCAAAACGTCCGCTTCTTCCGCTCTGGACCTGGACGTCAAAAAACTGGTCCTGCGGAACCTCGACGTTGCCTTCAGAGACCAACGCAGCCGCCAGCAAGTGACGGCGCATGTCGAGCGGATCCAGGCGGACATTACGGACGACAGCCTCCTGCTCCGCGCGGGGCTTAACGCCAACCTCGTTTTCAACTATGTTCGTCCGGGCGATACGATGCTCTGGCGGAACAAACGCCTGCAATCCGAGATCGAAATATCCTATGACAAGCCCACGCAAATGCTCCGGCTGCCGGTTGGTAAGATCAAGCTGGACAACGCCGCTTTCAGTATCGACGGGACCGCCGACCTGCTGCACGACAACACCGTCGATCTCAAATTCTCCGGCGACAAACCCGATTTCCGCCAGCTGTTTGCTTTTGCCCCGGAATCTTTAGCTAAAGAGTTGAAGCATTTTCAATATGACGGTGCACTGAGTTTCACCGGGTCGGTCAAGGGTCCCCTGAAGTCCGGCCGCCAGCCCCTGATCGAGCTGCATTTCGCCTGCACCAATGCCTGGCTTCACAACACCCAGGCGCACAAAAAGCTGGACTCGGTCTCCTTTACGGGGTCATATACCAATGGGCCGGCCCACAACCTCCGGACATCCGAACTGCAGCTGCTGGATATGCGGGCCCGGCCGGGCGAGGGCGTATTTAAGGGGAATTTTGTGTTGCGCGATTTTTCGGACCCGAAAGTTCTCATGCAGATCAATTCGGACCTGGAACTCGGTTTCATCGGCGCGTTTCTGGGCATCAAGGACCTCCAAAGAATTTCGGGCCATATTTCACTCAAGATGAATTTGAAAGAGCTGGTCGACCTCAGCCTGCCCCAGAAGGAAATGAGCGAACTGACGCAGGGCGTCCAGAGCGAGCTGACCGTGCGCGATCTGACCTTCCGCGTGCCTAATTATCCCTACCTCGTCAAAAACCTGGACGCCCATGCCCAGATGAAGGACGGCGTCGTTCGGCTCGACACGCTGTCGTTCCTGATGGGCAATTCGGACTTCGAGATGAACGGCTCGTTATCCGATCTTCCCGCCTTGTTCCACCACCAGGAACGGCCCGTGCAACTGAACCTGCATGTTCACAGCAACCAGGCGTTCCTCAAGGAACTGCTGGGATTCGACAGTCTTCGCGCGGCGAGGGCCAGGGAACAGGTCTATGGGTTTAACGTGGGGCTTTCCCTCACCACGTCCGTAGACGAGCTGCTGCATCCAAAACCTTTGCCAAAAGGGAAATTCGTTCTCAGCGACCTGAGCGCTACCTTCAAACGCTATCCCCATGCCTTTCACAACTTCGGCGCCGAGCTGACGATCAACGATACATCCATCCTGCTCCGCAATTTCGCCGGAAGCATCGATAGCAGCGATCTTCGGTTCAAGGGAAGGGTCAACAACTATGCGCTCTGGTTCGATAAGGTGAGGAAGGGTAAAACGGTCATCGCGTTTGATCTCCGGTCACAGCATTTGGCGATGAACGACTTGCTGGGTAAGCGTAGCCGCGAGTATATCCCTGCAGCGTATCGCCAGGAAGTGGGTTCCAATATCTGGCTTCGCTCGAAAATGGAACTACGGTATGACAGCACGTTCCGGTTCGCGAATATCAAGAT
Source organism: Puia sp. (assembly GCA_035572015.1). Classification (GTDB taxonomy): domain Bacteria; phylum Bacteroidota; class Bacteroidia; order Chitinophagales; family Chitinophagaceae; genus Puia. Next base: position 7,632 of record DATNBP010000150.1, read on the forward strand.
CGGAAATATTTCCGGCTCCCTGCTGAAGCATTCGTACCGGCTGGACAGCATTAGTGGCAATTTGAAGTTTGGGATCGATCATTTTGTCAAGATCGATACGCTCAAGGGCAAAATAGGGCGCAGCGATTTCTTTATTAATATGCGGTTGTACGCCGGAGGGGACACCAACCGGCGGAAAAGGGAAAACTACCTGCAATTCAATTCGCGGTTCCTGGATGTGGACGAACTGAGCAACTACTATCAGGCAGCGGGCGACGCGGACACGATCGCGCTGCCCGCGGATGTGGCTACCGCTGCGGACTCGACCGGCAGCACCGCTGCGGCGGCTACACCGGCCAGCACGCCGGCGAGCAGCGCCCCAGCCGCCCTCGCCGCAACGCCGACCTCGTCGAACCATACCCAGGCATTCAATATTTTCCAGATTCCTTTCATCGATTTTAATGCTTCGGTTCATATCGACCGATTGCGCTATCACCATCTCGGTATCAAAAATTTCTCCACGACGATGCGGATGCGCACCAATCAGCAATTGTTCCTCGATACATTGTTCATGAATATCGCCGGGGGCTCCATCGCCGCCTCCGGTCATTTCAACGGCTCCGACTCGCACCGCATCCACCTTCGGAGCAAGATCGACGTCGAGGATGTCAACATCGAAAAGCTGATGCTGAAGCTGGACTATCTCGGCCAGGACTATGTTATCAACAAGAACCTGCGCGGCTCCCTCAGCGGCCAGGTGAACAGTTACCTGCAGCTCCTGCCCGACATGACCCCCCAGGTGGACAACTCCGAAGCGCAGATCGATCTCGAGATCCTCAATGGCTCGCTCGTCAATTTCGCGCCGATGCACGCGATGTCCGCATATTTCAAAGACAAGAACCTCAACATGATCCGGTTCGACACGCTCCGCAATTCCCTCACTTTCAAAAACGGGGTCCTTTCCATTCCTGACATGAACATCAATTCCTCGTTGGGCTTTATTGAAATCTCCGGGCGGCAGTCGATGGACACCCATATGGAATATTATTTGCGCATCCCGCTCAAACTGGTGACCCAGGCTGGCTTCCACATGCTGTTTGGCAAAAAGAAGGAGGAAGTCAACCCGGACCAGGTCGATGCCATCGAATACCGCGATAAAGAGAAAAAGGTCCGGTTTATGAATCTCAAGATCGTCGGCACGCCGGATGATTATAAAGTGTCGCTTGGGAAATCGAAGAGGGCTACATCATGAAGCGCCCGTCGATCATAAACATACATAATATGAAGCGAATTATTGTTTTATTCTTACTGTCAAGCTGTACGAATAACTCTGACATGCAGCAAGTCATTAATAGTAAGGATGTAAAGGAAATCGAAATCAGAAATGGTACAACTAACAATTACATACCAAAGAAGATAACAGTAACTGACAGATTCGATATAGGTTGGCTTGTCAGAGAAGTGAATACAATGACGCTATTAAATCACGAGGTGTCAGCCGGCAGCATCGAAGCCGCAGCGTCTGGCTTTTGGGCCTTCCTCAAACCGGACATCCACCTTTTCGGCAGCGGCCTGCCGGACAAAATAAAGGAAGCCTTGTATCTTGAGATTGGCGCGCTTTGTATCGCCGGGTTGGACATCGGCGCCGCCCTGCAGTTGGTATAGAATGAACAGCCAAAGAAGAAATACCAGCATATATTTGAACAATTGGTCGGTAAAATTGTGGGCGGCCCTTCAGAGATATTGCACTTCAAGGTGGGCGAGGAAGGCCAGAATATTTAACAGCCCTATCCGCCTCCGATGGCGTCGATCCTTCTTTTCATTTCCGCGCTGTCGGCTTCCGTCTTGGCCAATTCCACCGCTCGCCGGAACGCTGCCGCGGCTTTCTCATCATCCACCCCGCTATACAATTCCCCCAACAGCGCAAAGTAATAAGGGTTCGCGTCCAGTTGCAGCTTTTCCGCTTCAGCCAGCGCTGCGGTCTTTCCCCGGGTCTTCGCCAGCGCGTAGGTCCGGTTCAGGGCTGCAACGGGGGAGTACCCGAGCTGCAACAGGTGATTATATAGCTGCAGGATGTTTTCCCATTTTTCGGGACTTTCTTCTTTTACGCAATGCCAGTAGGCGATATTCGCCTCGAGGTGATATTTGGTGAGCGAATCCCCGGTGGCGGAACGACGCAGGAAATAGGCGCCCTCGCTGATCAGGGCCGCGTCCCATCGGCTCACATCCTGGTCCGCGTACAAGACCAGTTCCCCCTGCCGGTCAATCCGCGCATCCAGCCGCGAAGCGTGAAAGCACATGAGCGCCATCAGCGCATTGACGGGCGGGCGGTCGGTCAGCGGATTGTCTACCAGCATCCGGCATAGCCGGATCGCTTCCAGGCACAGCTCCCGGCGCGTCGCTTCCCGGGGCGCCGAATAGTACCCTTCGGTAAACAGCAAGTAGATGGTCGTCATGACCGTTTCCAGCCGTTCGTCGATCTCCCTCGGATCCGGCATGCCGATCGGGATGCGCAATTCCCGCAATTTCTCCCTCGCCCGGTATAACCTTTTGTTGATCGTTTCCCTATTTGTGAGGAATGCGTCGGCAATTTCTTCAATCCCAAAGCCGCAAAGGATCCGCAGGGATAAGCCGACCTGCGCTTCGACGGGAATGGAGGGATGGCAGATGCTGAACATCATCCGCAGCTGGCTGTCTTCGATATTCGCGGGGGAGAGGTCGATCCCGGGCTCCGTCGCCGGCTCACCGTCCTTTTTCAATTCCGGCGCGATCTTGCCGGCAAAGACAGCTTCCCTTTGCAATTGATTCCTTGCCTTGTTCTTGGCGACATGGTATAGCCAGGCCACCGGGTGCGGGGGGATGCCGTCTGTCGGCCAGGTTTGCACCGCCGCCAGGAAGGTCTCGCTGGCGATGTCCTCTGCGGCCTCCATGTGGTCGAACCCGAATCTCGCACAGAGCACCGAAACGATCTTGCGGTACTCCGTGCGGAAAAGATGCGGTATGAGCTCCGGTTCTGCCATTGTCGATGCGCGCTGCGGCTTTTGTTGAGGCATGGCGTGTCTTCCTGGGGATCATTTGTGCGTTCCATCGCGCCGGGCGATCCGGCGGACCTCGACGCTGTTGACGTCGCCTTGCAATACAGGGCATCCTTTGGCAAATTCGACTGCCTCATCGATAGTCTCAGCCCGGACGATCATAAAGCCGCCGATCGTCTCGGCGATTTCGCCGAAGGGCCCGTTGGTGACTACCGTGTGCCTCCGGACGACGCGGCTATCGTCGAAAAGCAACCCGGTACCGCTCACGAATTTGTTCTGGGCGGCAATCCCGCCGACCCAGTCCATGGTTTGCTTCATCCAGATCTGCATTTGCTCGGGCGATGCTATCTTTGAGCCGTCCTGGTGTCTCATGATCAAAATGTACTCGTCCATAATGGTAAATTTTTGGTGAATAAATCGTTTTATACACCTATTACAAGCCAAAGGACCCGAATTGGACAGGTAAAAAAAAATATTTTTGCCGGGTTGTCCAAATCCTCGCGGCCTGAACCTTATAGCATTAAAACACTCATCATGAAAGACTTTATGTTCCTTTTCCGCTTTCCCAACCTCGACCAGAGCAAGATCCCGCCGGCTGAATTCCAGGCCCTGGCGAAAAAATGGCAAGACTGGGCCGGGGGGATCGCCGCCCAGGGGCGCATGTCCAGCGGTGGCAACCGCCTTGCCATGGAAGGCAAAGTACTGAAACCCGGCGGCGTGATCACCGACGGGCCTTTTGTGGAGATCCGGGAATGCCTGGGCAGTTTTATCGTCGTCAAGGCGGAAAACCTGGATGACGCGACCACCCTGGCGCATGGTTGTCCGGCCCTGGATTCAGGGGGAAGCGTTGAAATCCGGCCGATCTATGGATAGTACGCGGGACCTGCCTTTGAAGGAACTGTTCCAGAAGGAATTTGCCAAAATGGTTGCAGTCATCAGCAACCTTTTTGGTTTGCAGCATATCGAAGTGGCCGAGGATATCGTCAGCGATACTTTTTTGACGGCCGCGGAGGAATGG
>DATNBP010000151.1:0-9381 GCA_035572015.1 Puia sp.
AATATATATATGGAAAAAATCAACGCCAGGACGGCCAGCCTTTAACCGGTCCCATGCACATCGCCATCTTTATCGTATATGCCATTCTTTGCGGCTACGCCATCCTGAAGCTGCCGCTTTTTCGCCGCACCGGGATCCCGCCTGCGATGCTCCTCTTCTTTTTTGAGGTGCATGTCGCCGTCGGTTGCCTCCACAATCTCATCGCCTGGCGCTATTACCCGGGGCACGGAGATATCTGGGATAGCTTTCAGTGGAGCCTCCTGCTCCGGAATTGGCTGCACACCGATTTTCAGCATTTCCTGCTGGCCAATTCCCGCTGGACCTATTTCACGCACAATGGGATCATCTTTATCCAAATGGCGCTCAATTTTTTTTCGTTTGACAACCTGTATGTCAATACGCTGCTCTTTTCGTTTCCCGTTTTCCTGGGCAATACCGCACTCTTTCTCGCCTTCCGCCGCTGGTTCCCCGGCAACCCGTTGCTCGCCCTGCTTGTCTTCCTGCTTCCTTCCACGCTCTTTTGGACGGCCTGCATTTTCCGCGAAGGCGTCCTCTATATGCTCCTCGGTTTTTTGTGCTACCGGTTCGCATTTCCGCCCTTGCGGCGCCGGGCGCTATGGTTCTGCTCCTGCTTCCTGCTGATCCTGTATTTCCGGTTCACCGTAGCCGCCTTCATCATTCCCGCCTTGTTGGTCAGCCGATGGACCGAATACCCGCCGCGCCGCCTGCTCCTCCCTGCCATCGGCGTTGCCGCTTCGGTCCTCCTCCTTTGCCTGGCCGTTCCGGCGATCCCCGGCTTCGTCCTTCATGGGCTGGCGCGCTGGCAGGCCGAGTTTCAGGTCCTCGAAGGCCACTCGCGCCTCTACCTGCCCGCGATTGACGGCACCTGGGCCAGCCTCTTCCATACAGCCCCTTACGCCCTGTTGAACGGTTTCTTCCAACCGCTGCCAGGAGCCGGCGGACGTGGGATTTATCTCGCCTTTTCGGTTGAACTGGCCATCGTCTGGGCCCTGGTCGCCGCTGCGGCGATCCGCGGGTTATCCGGCCGCCGGACGGCCCGCCGCGAACCCCCGCCATTCCCCGGCCCCGCCTCCTCCCACCTCAACCCCCCACCGCCCTCCGATCCCGCTCCGATCCGCGCACGGCCCCCCCTGCAACCTGCCCCGCAACCCGCCCTGCAACCTGCCCTTCAACACGCCCCGCAACCTGCCATACAACCCGCCCTACAACCCGCCCCGCAGGGCGCCCCGCCATCTGCCCCACAGCGGGATATGTCAGCCGCCTGTCTTGTATTTGCCTTCCTGGGCATGCTCGCCGTGGGCGCCATCGTACCCTTTGCAGGCGCCATCGTGCGCTACCGCAGCCTCTACCTCCCGTTTCTTCTCGCCCCGGCCCTGCAGGCTTTGCGGAATACCTCCCCGGTACAGCGCGTCAACCGTTGGCTGAGAAACAGATTAAAAATTATTATATAACTAAAAATCTTACCAAATTTTTCTCCAAATAGCACATAACTGCGCAATTACACATTTTTTTATTGCTAATTCGCCATTTTTGGTCTCTCATAACCAAAAAATTGTATAATATCCGAGCAATCCTTTAGTTTCGCGTAAATTTTACCAGCATGTCTTCTTTACGATTTAAAGCGATCGATAACCTAAACACCACCAACGGGACGATGATCCCGGGAGCGGCGAAGATTACGGCGATCTTCGGCGAGAATGTATTTACATTAAAAACCGCCCGCGAATTTTTGAGTGACGAGGCTTACAAGAGCCTGCTGGCCTCCATGAAAAGCGGTAAAAAGATCGACCGCGCGGTCGCCAACCAAATCGCTTCGGGTATCCGTCAATGGGCCGAGGGAAAAGGCGTGACGCACTTCACCCACTGGTTCCAGCCGCTGACAGGCACGACCGCAGAAAAGCATGACTCCTTTTTTACGATAAAGAGCGACGGGACCGCTATCGAAGAATTCGACGGCGCCGCACTCATCCAGCAGGAACCCGACGCATCTTCTTTCCCGAGCGGCGGTCTTCGTGCGACTTTCGAAGCGCGCGGCTATACTGCCTGGGATCCTTCCTCACCTGCGTTCGTGATGGAGATCGGCGCCGGCAAAACGCTTTGCATTCCGACCATCTTCGTCAGCTACACGGGCGAATCCCTCGACTATAAGGCGCCCCTTCTGAAAGCGCTGGCCGCGCTCGACAAAGCTGCCGTCGAGGTCTGTCATTATTTCGATAAGAACGTCACCAAGGTGACCGCCACGCTGGGCTGGGAACAGGAATATTTTGTCGTCGACGAGGGCCTGTTCAATGCCCGCCCCGACCTCGTCATGAGCGGCCGCACCGTCTTCGGTCATGCGCCGGCAAAAGGCCAGCAGCTCGAAGACCACTATTTCGGCAGCATCCCCGAGCGCGTCTACGCGTTCATGCGGGATTACGAGCAGGAAGCTTACAAATTGGGCATTCCCCTGCGCACGCGGCACAATGAAGTAGCCCCCGCACAATTCGAGTGCGCCCCGATCTTCGAGGAAGTAAGCGTCGCGGTCGACCACAATATCCTCCTGATGGATATCATGGATCGCGTGGCCCGGCGTCACAAGCTCCGGGTGTTGTTGCACGAGAAGCCCTTCGCCGGTATCAACGGAAGCGGCAAGCACAACAACTGGAGCATGGCTACCGATACGGGCATCAACCTCCTGGCTCCCGGCAAGACGCCGAAGACCAACCTGATGTTCCTGACGTTCTTTGTCAATACCATCAAGGCTGTCCATGACTACGCCGACGTCCTGCGCGCTTCCATTGCCTCGGCGGGTAACGATTTCCGCCTGGGTGCGAACGAAGCTCCTCCGGCGATCATTTCGGTCTTTATCGGCGAATACCTGACTAAAGTACTGGCGGACGTCAAGGAACGCGTTGGCGAAAAATTCGACGAGCAGGATGAGGCCATCCTGAAACTCGACCTCCACCGTAGTATCCCCGAGCTCCTGCTGGACAACACCGACCGCAACCGGACTTCTCCCTTCGCGTTCACCGGTAATAAGTTCGAGTTCCGGGCGGTAGGTTCCGGCGCCAATTGCGCGAACGCGATGATCGTCCTCAACACTATCCTCGCCGAAACCCTGAAACGCTTCAAGAAGGACGTCGATACCCTGATCGAGAAAGGCGATAAGAAGGAAATCGCGATCATGCACGTGATCCGCGAATACGTCGTGAAAAGCGAGAAAGTACTGTTCGAAGGCGACGGCTACAGCGATGAATGGCACCATGAAGCCGAAAGGCGCGGGCTGCCCAATGTCCGTACGACTCCGCTGGCCCTCGATGCCATGGTTACCGAAAAGGCCAAACATCTTTTCGAGACCAACGGCGTCTATACCCACATCGAACTGGAAGCCCGCCATGAGATCGAGCTGGAAAAATATGTGAAGCGCGTACAGATCGAAGCCCGCATCATGGGCGAACTGGCCACCAGCCACATCCTTCCTCCGGCGATCAAGTACCAGAATACCCTCATCCACAACATCCGGGGACTGAAGGACATGGGACTTCCCGCCACCGCCTACGCCAGCCAGCAGCAGATCCTCGAAAAGATCTCCCTGCATATTTCCAGGGTGAGCGAAATGGTCGGGAAAATGATCGACGCGCGGAAAGTAGCCAACAATGTGTCGGACTCCCGTACGAAGGCGATCGAATACAACAGCCAGGTGAAGGAACCTTACTTTGACGATATCCGGTATCATGTCGACAAGCTCGAGCTCCTTGTCGATGACCAGGAATGGGTGCTGTCGAAATACCGCGAACTGCTGTTCCTGCGCTAATGTCCTGCTCCGGCAGTACATTTTCGAACCCAACACATTTTCGAACCCACCCCGTGGTGGGTTCATTTTTTTCGCCCCAAATCCCTCTCTCGCGGCCCCCTATCCCCCTCGCCACCATACCTTTGATCAGGTGCGCGCCACGACATCAAACGAAAAGGGCGGCGACCCGTCCAGCCAGCGAACGAGTGCATCATGCGGCACGAACTCCTGGAACACCAACCCCTCCTCATGCACGACGTTGAAGACGGTCCGCGGATCCATCGCCATCAGCTTCCGCAAAATATAGAACAGATCGGCTTCGAACTCCGGCAGGAGGCATTCCCACGAGACGCAGGGTACGCGCCGGTTCAGCCCGTCGAAGACCTTTCTTTCCGATCCTTCCGCATCTATCTTGATAAAATCGGGCACCCCATGCGTGAGGATCAGCTCGTCCAGCGTCGTCGTGACTACCTTTAGCTCGTCGTCCGGCAAAAACCGGATGGCCTCGTTCCAGCGGGCGCCACCATCCTCTTCCAGCACGCCCACCCACTTTGGATTGAGGGTGTTGAAAGCCGATCCCGGATGGTGAACGAAGAAGCGGCCCGTCCCGACCCGGTCGGACACCGCCACCCGGTAGAGGGTCACACGGCCGCGCCATCGCCTGAATCGCAACCGCAGCCGGCGGAAATTAAAGGGATCCGGTTCGCAGGCGACCACCTGGTCGGCGAGCTCGAGGAACGCAGCCGTCTTGTGCCCGTCATATGCCCCGATATCGAAGATCAGCCGGGGCCGATCCAGGAAAGTCCGGTATAGCGCGACTTCCTTCTCGTGAACGGCGCTTGCTTTCCGGCCAAAAAGCGCGGCGTACAACCGGGAATACCGGAGCATCGGATACAACGGCGTCCGCCGCAAAAGTCTTTTAAGGAACATATAGGGGACTAATTCATTCGCTGCTTTACCCATTGTGCTGCAATCTCCAATTGCTGCTTCATCGTCAGGTGCGAATTATCCAGCACGATCGCATCTTCCGCCTGCCTGAGCGGGCTCACTTCCCGGTGAGAATCGATATAATCGCGGTGGGAAAGGTTTAGCTTGACCTCGGCCAGGGTGATGTTGGGATTCTTTTCATACATTTCCTTGAACCGGCGCTGGACGCGCACCTTCTCATCGGCCGTCATGAAGATCTTCAATTCCGCACGGGGGAACACCACAGTTCCGATGTCCCGGCCATCCATCACGATACCCTTTCCCTTTCCCATTTCCTGCTGACGGGCCACGGCAAAGGACCGCACCGCCTTGACCGCCGCGACCTCGCTGACCTTTTCCGCGACCACCAGGTCCCGGATCACATATTCGACATTCTCTCCGTTCAGCCACATTTCCGTTTCACCGGTCTTGTGGTTGGCTACGAATTCGAGGCGGATGTGTTGCAGGGCTTCCTCGACGCTCGCTTCGATCGTCCAGTCGATGTGATGCCGGATAAAATAGAGCGTGATGGCCCTGTACATCGCGCCGCTATCGATATACACGTAGTTAAGTTCTTTGGCTAGCTGTTTGGCCAGCGTGCTTTTACCACAGGAGCTCCATCCGTCGATGGTGATGATGATCTTTTTGCTGTGCTTCATGCGCATTGCAAAAATGCACAAAAAAATCCATCTAAACGAACGAAGCCGCCCGGCGGGGCGGCTTCGGTTTTTGTATAACGAACGCTTACTAAGCCTCTGATTTTTCCTTTGCTTTTTCCTTCAGGGAGAACTTGATCTTCGACAGCTCTTTGTCCAGGTCGGCAACGAGGACGTCCCCGTTCTTGATGTTCATGTTCAGGATCTCCTCCGCCAGCGGGTCTTCCAGGTACTTCTGGATCGCCCGATGCAGGGGCCGGGCGCCGAACTGCTGATCGTACCCTTTATCGGCAATGAAGTTCTTCGCCTCGTCCGTCAGCTCCAGGGTAAAACCCAGGTTGCTGAGCCGCTTCAGCACGCCCTTCATCAGGATATCGATGATCTGGAAGATATGCTCCTTGTTCAGCGCATTGAAGATAACGATGTCATCGATCCTGTTCAGGAACTCGGGGCTGAAGGTCCGCTTCAGGGCTTTCTCGATGACGGCCTTATTGTTGTCGTCCGCATTTTGGGTCCTCGCCGCGGTGGCGAACCCGACGCCGTCGCCAAAATCTTTCAGCTGCCGCACGCCGATATTGGAGGTCATGATGATCAAAGTATTCTTGAAGTCGACTTTCCGGCCAAGGCCGTCGGTCAACTGCCCGTCATCCAGCACCTGCAGCAGGATATTATAGATATCCGGGTGTGCTTTTTCGATCTCGTCAAGCAGGATCACCGAATACGGTTTCCGCCGGACCCTTTCCGTCAGCTGACCGCCTTCTTCATACCCCACGTATCCCGGAGGCGCGCCGATCAGGCGGCTCACGGTGAATTTTTCCATGTATTCGCTCATGTCGATCCGGATCAGCGAATCCTCGGAATCGAACATATACCGGGCCAGCGCGCGGGCCAGCTCGGTCTTCCCGACGCCTGTCGGGCCGAGGAAAATAAAGGTGCCGATCGGCTTCTTCGGGTCTTTCAGCCCTACCCTGTTGCGCTGGATGGCCTTGACCACCTTCTGTATGGCCTCATCCTGACCGACGACCATCCCGCGCATGTCGATGGACATGTTCCGCAGTTTCTCCGTCTCGGCCTGTACCATTCGCTTCACCGGGATCCCGGTCATCATACTCACGACCTCGGCGATATTCTCTTCGTCGATCGGGTACCGCTTGTGCTTGCTTTCTTCCTCCCATTCGGCCTTAGCCTTCTCGAGCTCTTCCTGCAGGCGCTTCTCGGTATCCCGGAGGCTCGCCGCTTCCTCGAATTTCTGGCTCTTGACGACCTTGTTCTTTTCGTTCTTCACATCTTCGATCTTTTTTTCGAGATCGACGATATTTTGGGGAACATTGATGTTCTTGAGGTGAACCCGCGCCCCGACCTCATCCAGTACGTCGATTGCCTTGTCAGGAAGCAGCCGGTCGGTCATGTACCGGTCGCTCAGCTTGACGCAGGCATCTATTGCGTCATCCGAATAGGTGACGTTGTGATAGTCTTCGTATTTGGACTTGATGTTATTGAGGATCTGTATCGTCTCTTCCACGCTGGGCGGATCGACCATGACCTTCTGAAAACGGCGGTCGAGCGCCCCGTCCTTTTCGATATACATCCGGTATTCATCGAGGGTCGATGCACCGATGCACTGCAGCTCGCCCCGGGCAAGGGCCGGTTTGAAGATATTGGAGGCGTCCAGCGAACCGCTCGCCCCGCCGGCGCCGACGATCGTATGGATCTCGTCTATGAACAGGATGACGTCCCGGTTCTTCTCCAGTTCGTTCATGATGGCCTTCATCCGCTCTTCGAACTGCCCACGGTACTTGGTTCCCGCAACCAGGGCCGCCAGGTCCAGGCTGATGACGCGTTTGTCGAACAAAACCCTCGACACCTTCCGCTGCACGATCCGGAGCGCGAGGCCCTCCACGATGGCGGTCTTTCCCACACCCGGCTCCCCGATCAGGATCGGGTTGTTCTTCTTCCGGCGGGACAGGATCTGCGACACCCGCTCGATCTCTTCCTCCCTGCCGACGATCGGATCCAATGCCCCCATTTCCGCCAGGCGGGTGATATCCCTTCCAAAATTGTCCAGGACCGGCGTCTTGCTCTTCGCACTGCCGGCCGCCCGGGCCTTTTGCTGGGAATACTTCTTTTCCTCGTCGAAATCGTCGTCGTTCTCTTCCGCGTATTCGCTGCGGACGTCATTGCTCTTGACCACCCCCAACTCGTTCCGGAACAGGTCGTAATCGACGTCGAACTGGTTGAGTATCTGGGTAGCGATGTTCTCCTTGTTCTTCAGGATCGAGAGCATCAGGTGCTCGGTCTCCACGGTCGGGCTCTTTAACGCCTTCGCTTCCAGCACGGTCACACGGATCACCTTCTCCGCCTGTTTGGTCAGCGGCAGACTGTTGATATTGGCGATATTCTTGCCGGTCTTATCCTTGACTGCCATTTCTACCTCCTTTCGCAATTCGTACAGGTCCACATTGAAACTCTTCAAAATGCGGACCGCCGTATTATCCCCCTCCCGAATCAAACCCAGCAATAAGTGCTCCGTACCGATAAAATCGTTCCCCAGACGCAAAGCCTCCTCCCTGCTGAATGATATGATCTCTTTTACCTGGGCTGAAAAATTATTATCCATTTTTAAGTAATTGAGCTTTATACAATAATAACGAATATTTTTGACTTCTCTCTCCGCTACTTTATTAACGGCCGTTAATATCTTTAAGTATCTTTAAGTCAAATATGCAAGTCAAAATTGATACCAGAGAAAAATTTCATGCCATTACTATCCTGGAACCGGTCCTTGCTGCAAATATGACAGAAGAGCTCGGGAATTGCCTGCTTCCGCTTTTGAAACAACCCGTTAAGAACGTGGTTCTCATATTAAAAGACATTCCCGAGCTGGAAGAAGCTGCGGCGGAATGCCTCGTCAACATCCAACAAACATTCTATGAAGGCGGCGCCTCCTTTGTGATCTGTGAGCTCAGTCCGGGTGTCGAACAATTCCTAGAGGACAGTGGCCTCCTCGAAATGATGAACGTTACCCCAACCGAGAGCGAAGCCTGGGACATCGTCCAGCTCGAAGAGGTCGAGCGGGAGCTGCTCGATGACTCCGAGGGCTGAACAAGACAGAAAGTCAGCCGGTTACATCCAATTGCTTCCGATAACACCGAATTACCCCCCTGTCTGAAGGTGCGATGCCGCCGGATTGTGGCCGTCCTCCCGCTGGGGCGGAATTTACACATCACGCGACGCTTCCGATCAGAGATAACCTCGTATATTTCAGGCATAAAGCAGCAGATGCCTTGCATCAGCCGTCTATACCCCGGAATTCATCAACTAAAATTGCTTAATGCTGGCCGTCACGATACTTGGTAACAATTCTGCTCTACCGGCTTTTGATCGCCACCCGACGGCCCAGATCATCACGATGGACGAACAGATCTTCCTGGTAGACTGCGGCGAGGGTACGCAGATGCAAATGGCAAAGTACAAGATCCGCCGCAGTAAGATCAATCACATTTTTATATCCCACCTGCACGGCGATCATTATTTCGGGCTGATCGGGCTGCTGACCAGCATGGGCCTCCTCGGCCGCACCCAGGACCTCCACATCCACGCCCCGGCGGCGTTGGAAGAGATCATCGGGCTCCAGCTCAAGGTGGCCGACATCCACCTCCCTTACCCCCTTCATATCCATACCCTCGGGCAGCGGGTACCCGACCGGCCGGACGCTCTGGTCCGCGAAACCAAGTTCGAAGTGAGCTGCTTCCCGGTGATCCATCGCATCGAGTGCTGGGGGTTCCTCTTTCGCGAGATCCGGCCGCCCCGCCGCGTCAACCCCGAAAAGGCCCGGCAGCATGACGTTCCCGCTTCGTTCTTCGACCGCCTCAAATGGGGGGAAAGCTATCAGAAAAAGGACGGGTCGGTTGTCGACAACCTGCTGGTCACGGACCCTGCGCACCGGCCGCGGTCCTATGCCTACGC
>DATNBP010000152.1:0-2615 GCA_035572015.1 Puia sp.
CTAAAGCGGCTCCCACCCACCCGCCGCGCATCGTCCCGCCAAACCGACCTAAAACAATCCATACAGCTGCGAGTCGATCCGCGTAATGATCTCGCCCAGATGCTCCTCATTCTCCGGGAACTTGTTCTTGTCGATATCGACGATCAGCAGGGGTCCTTCCTTATACCCTTCGATCCATTTATTGTAGAAATCGTTCAGCCTTTTGAGATAATCGAGGCGGATGTTCTCCTCGTATTCCCGGCCGCGCTTTTGGATCTGGGCCACTAGTGTCGGCACGCTCGCCTGCAGATATATGAGAAGGTCGGGCGGCTGGACCATCCGTTTTAGCGTTTGAAAGAACTGAAAGTAGTTGTTGTAGTCCCGTTTGCTCATAAGACCCATCTCATGCAGGTTGGGGGCGAAGATATGCGCGTCCTCATAGATGGTCCGGTCCTGGATCACCGTCTCGGTGCCGGAGTGGATCTCCAGGAGCTGGTTCAGCCGCGTATTCAGAAAGAAGATCTGCAGATTGAAGCTCCATCGGGGCATATCCTCATAAAAATCATTCAGGTACGGATTGTGGTCGACGTCCTCGAACTGCGGGATCCAACGATAATGTTTGCTTAACATTTCCGTCAATGTCGTTTTCCCGGCCCCGATATTCCCGGCCACGGCGATATGCTTGACTTTCTTGTTCTTTAGCATGGTATTTCCATATAGCATTAGTAATACTTCAGCCCTATCGCCTCACGCACAAGCCGCAGGGTTTCCCGGGCGCTTTCCCTTGCTTTGTCCGCACCCTGTTCCATGACCCGGTTCAGGTACGGCTCGTCCGCCTGGATCGCCGCGGCCTTTTCCCGGATCGGTGCGATGAACCTGACCATTCCTTCCGCCAGCTCGCCTTTCATATCACCATAACGGATAGTGCCGGCGGCGTAATCCGCTTCGAATTTACTGACTACATCGGAACCGGCAACCAGCCGGAGCAGCAAAAACAAGTTTGCCACCGCCTCGCTCATCCCCGCCTGCTCGCCACCGCCAGTAGCCGTCTTTGCCTTCCTGATCTTAGCCCGGATAACATCATCGGTATCAGCCAGGTAAATAGTCGCATTCTGGTTTTCGCTCTTGCTCATTTTGCCCGCCCCATCCAGGCTGGGGACCTTGATCAACTGCTCGCCGAAATTAAAGGCATAAGGTTCCGGAAAGACCTCCGAATAACGGCTGTTGAACCGGCCGGCAAAATTCCGCGCGATCTCGAGATGCTGCTCCTGGTCCTTCCCGACCGGCACCAGCCGGGCGCGATGAAGGAGGATGTCCGCCGTCATCAGGACCGGATAGGTCAGCAGGCCTGCATTGACGTTGTCCGGCTGGAGCCGCACCTTTTCCTTGAAGGTAGGGGTCTTTTCCAATTCACCCTTGTAGGCCAGCATATTTAATAAAAGGTATAATTCCGCGGTCTCGGGTACATGGCTCTGGCAATACAACGCTACTTTTTCCGGATCCAGCCCGCTGGCGATATTCTCGGCCATCACCCGGCGGACATGGCCCTGGAGACCCCTGGTTTGTTCAAGAGTCGTCAGCGCGTGCCAGTCGGCCACCATGAAAAAGCAATGGTAGCTCTCCTGCATCCTGACATAGTTCCGGACGGCGCCAAAATAGTTGCCCAGGTGCAGGAATCCGGTCGGCCGGATGCCGCTCATAACGATTTCTTTCTTTTTTTCCATTTTTGATACCGACCTTTCCAGGGTCTATGTGCCTGCCGGGCCGCAACTGACTGCGACTTTGACAGAAGCGCGAAGATAGCTATTTTTGTCCCAAAGCACCTGCATGGAAGTCACCGACGAATTGATTGACAATCTATCCCATCTCGCCCGCCTCGAATTCGACGCAGCTGAAAAAGCGGCGATCCGGAAAGACCTGCAGCGCATGATCGGTTTCGTGGAGCAGCTCCGCGAACTGGATACGACGGGTGTCGAACCCCTGCTTCATCTGAGCCCCGAAACCGACGTCCTCCGGGAAGACGAACCCGGCGGTTCCGTCAGCCGCGACGCCGCGATGGCAAATGCTCCCGCAACCGACGGCAGGTATTTCAAAGTACCGAAAGTGATCCGAAAATCATGATTGCTAACACCATAACACCAGGAATCGCGGCCGATGGGCGCGACGTGCCGATCATTCGTCTCGAAGAGATCCATAAGAGCTATTTTATGGGCAAACAGGCGCTGCCCGTCCTCAAGGGGGTTACCCTCAACATTTTCAAAAATGAGTACGTGGCCCTCATGGGGCCCTCCGGCTCCGGCAAAAGCACGTTGATGAATATCATCGGCTGTCTCGACACGCCCACCGACGGGACGTATGTCCTCAACGGACAGGACGTAAGCAAGATGCCGGACGACGACCTCGCCGACGTCCGGAATATCGAGATCGGCTTCGTCTTCCAGCAATTCAACCTGCTGCCCCGCCTGACTGCCGTGGAAAACGTGGCGCTGCCGCTGGTATATGCCGGCATCCCCCGTCGCCAGCGGCTCGAACGGGCTATGGAGGTCCTCGAAAAAGTCAGCCTCACGGACAGGAGCCATCATAAGCCGAACGAACTCTCCGGCGGTCAATGCCAGCGCGTCGCCATCGCCCGCGCC
>DATNBP010000153.1:0-10862 GCA_035572015.1 Puia sp.
TCCACTCCACTTTTTTAAGGCTCCGGGATACGACATATTTTGGCAACCGGTTGATGGGATCCGCAAAGCCTGCACCTGTCTGGTTCGGCCAGTATGCGGCGAACGCTTCATACGTGTTCTTACCCAATAGCAAGGCCCCCATCCCGGCCAGTTCTTCGACCTTGTATTTCCCGCTATCCGGATGCATGTATTTGGACTGCCAGCCGCCATGAGGATGGTCGGTTTCCTTGCCGCCGGGTGCTTCCATGACACCGTCGAGGGTGATGAACTCGGTAACGATGATCTTTCGCATGGTTATTTTTTTAAATTTTTCAACAGTGTTTCCAGGTAATCCAACGTCATCGTGAATCCTTCCTTGAAGCCCATTTGAATGTGTTGCTCCAGGTCGGCAAGCGTTTTCATCTTTATTACGATGGCTACGGTTGTCGTACCGTTTTCCTCGCTGAAAGTCAGATCCCAATTCGAGCCCGGCATCCCCTCGAGGACATTTTCATCCTTATCCGTAAAGAAATTCGATTGTTTGAAATTGGTTGTCGGGCTGATGGAGGTGTATTGCTGAAGGGACCAATGCTCCTGCCCTTCGGGGCTTACCATGGCATAAAATCTCCGTCCGCCTACCTTAAAATCCATGAATTTAGTTCGCGACCTCCATGGTTTTGGCGCCCACCACTGGTCGAGGATCTCCTGTTTCGTAAAAGCATCCCACACCAGCGGCAGCCCGGCGGCAAATTCCTTGTTCACGAATACCGTGTTGGTTGTCTTGTCGACGGTAAAGTCGAATACCAGATTGCTGTTCATTTTTTCTGTTTTTTAATAGTTGATAGAAATTTGTCAAGTTGATCGAAGCGGGTTTCCCATATCTTTCTGAATTGGTCCAGCCATTTGTCTATCTCTTTCATTTTTTCGATTTCAAGCGAGTAGTAAATTTCCCTTCCCCGGGCCTCCTGTTTGACGAGGTCGCATTCCGCAAGGATCTGCAGGTGTTTGCTGACGGCCTGTCGGGTGGTGTTGAAGTTTTCGGCAATCGCATTGGGCGTCATGGCCTGCAATGCGATCAGGGCGATGATCGCCCGCCTCGTCGGGTCGGCGATGGCCTGGAAAATATCTCTTCTCATAAAGGGTCCTTTTTATTTGGGTTTAGCAACTGTTCGGTTGCAAATATAAGCGCAACTATTCAGTTGCGCAAATTTTTTCGCACTTTTTTTTCAAATGTATTATATTTACTATTGTTAAGTAAATGCCACAATGAAACATCCTTCAATCGGTGAATTCGAAGAGCTCGTACTCCTGATGGTTGCTGCTCTCCATGACGAAGCCTACGGCGTTAGCATCCGGGAAAACCTGGTCGAAAAATTATCGAAGAATATCAACATCAGCGCCATCCATGTCGCTCTGAAGCGGATGGAGGATAAAGGACTTGTCACATCCCGGTTCGGAGGTATCACCGAAGACAGGGGAGGCAGAAGAAAAAAGTATTATGTCATCACCGCTCTCGGGAAACGCATACTCGACACGCAATACGACCTGCGAACCGGTCTTTATAAACTGATCCCTGAAATATCCTTTGGCCGATGAAAGCCCGACCCCCCAAACGGCCATTGCTGTTTCTCCGTTGGTTCTGCCGCGAAGATTACCTGGACGAGATCGAAGGCGATTTGATCGAGATTTTCCACCGCCGCCATGAACAGTCGCCGGCAAAGGCGCGCCGGCAGTTTTTATGGAACCTGATAAAGCATTTCCGGCCCGAATTCATAAGATCGCTCAAATTAAGACCACATTATAATTCTGCAGCCATGATTCGGAATTCCTTCAAAACATCATCCCGGAACATAGTCCGCAACAGGAACTATGCTTTTATCAACATTGCAGGCCTCGCGATCGGGATCGCGGTTTGTATGATGATCTTTATCGTTATACGGTTTCAAACCAGCTTCGACGATTTTCATTCGAAAAAAGATCGCATCTACCGCGTCTTGACGGAATATCACCACGCCGATGCCGCCACTATTTTTTATGGGAAAGAAGTTCCGTATCCGATGCCCGCAGGATTGAAAACCACCTACCCTCAAATAGAGCAGGTGGCGCCCATCTATGCAAGTCATAACGACCAACTGGACGTGTTGGATGACAACGGATCGCCGATAAAGAAATTCAAAGAAGAAAGTGGTGTATTTTATACCGGTCCTTCTTTCTTCGAAATATTCGATTTTCCGCTGCTCGCCGGTTCTTATGCTTCGCTAAAAGATCGTAACAATGTTTTGATCACCAAAGAGATCGCCGAAAAATATTTCGGCGACTGGAGATCCGCGGTCGGGAAGACCATCTCGCTAAAATCGGGCGGCTCCATATGGAGCCACGGCACGGATATACTGAAGGTTTCAGGCATCCTTGCAACCATACCCGCCAATACGGACTTCCAGCTGAAATTGGTTGTCTCTTATCGGACATTTTTTGACGGCTATTTTGCAAAATCCACCGACTGGGACGGGATCGGGCAAAATTTCGGTTGTTACATCCTGCTGCCGTCGACTATTGCTATTGATGATTTCAATCGGCAGCTGAGAGCATATTCCAGGACGGTCGAATCGCCTCAAAACAAAGACAGCCACATCATTCAGCCGTTGAGCGCCGTTCACTTCGACGTGCAAACAGGAGATTACAGCAACAAAACGATCAGTCGCCGGCTGCTCAATGTCTTGTGGCTGATAGCGGCATTCATTTTGTTGATTGCCTGCGTCAACTTCATCAACCTCTCGACCGCGCAGGCCGTCAACCGTTCAAAGGAGGTCGGCGTAAGAAAGGTCCTGGGCAGCAACAGGGCCCAATTGCAAACGCAATTCATCGTTGAGGCATTCCTGATGGTTGCTGGCGCCGCAGTCATTGCGGTGATCATTTCCATTCTTTTATTGCCTTACGTAAATCGGCTCCTGGAACTTTCGCTTTCATTCAATATACTCCGCGATCCCGCAATTACTATATTTCTTTTCGCTGTAACGATCGTTGTAACCGCCGTCGCCGGTTTCTACCCGTCTGTCGTTTTGTCCCGTTTCAATCCCGTGCATGCTCTAAAAAGCCGGCTGGCGGCCAATACCACAAAAGGGATCTCGTTGAGAAGAGGGTTGGTCGTGTTTCAGTTCATTATTGCGCAGGCGCTCATCATCGGGACGCTCATCATTGTAAGGCAAATGAATTATTTCATGGATCAACCGTTAGGCTTCGATAAAGACGCGATCGTCAATGTCCCTTTCCGCACGGATAGCGTTCGCATCAGCAGGATGGATTATTTAAGGAAACAGCTATTGTCGGTGAAAGGCGTGCGGGCGGTCAGCTTCAGCTCCAACACGCCGGTCGAAGACGATAATGACATGTGGACTACGTTCAGATTCAACCATGCGGCCAAAGAAACGGACTTTTATGCCATTAGCAAATTCGCCGATAACGAATTTGTGCCGGCTTACAAACTACAACTGGTGGCCGGGAGGAACCTGCAGCCCTCTGATATGACGAGGGAATTCCTGGTGAATGAGTCGCTCGTGAAAAGCCTGGGGCTTAAAAAGCCGGAAGATATATTGAACAAGGAGATTAGCATGTGGGGGGATCATATAAAATGCCCCGTAGTCGGCGTGCTGAAAGATTTTAATGACAGGTCTTTTCGCCGTGATCTTGCACCATTGCTGATCACTACGGACGTCGTCATGTACAGTCAGGCCGCAATAAAACTGGCGACGACGGACATTCCTGCCACGATGTCCTCTGTTAAAAAGATATGGGAGCAAACAATGCCCGATTTTGTTTTTGAATACCGGTTTTTGGATGATAAGATCGGCAGCTTTTATAAACAGGAAGATCAGCTGGCCCGGTTATATAAGATCTTTGCAGCGATCGCGATATTCCTTAGCTGTCTTGGGTTATATGGCCTGGCCTCTTTCATGGCGGTTCAGCGGATAAAGGAAGTTGGCATTCGGAAAGTGCTGGGCGCGAGCGCCACCAGTATCGTCTATCTGTTCTCGAGGGAGTTCATCCTGTTGATCGCCATCGCATTGGCGATAGCCACCCCGATCGCATGGTATTACATGCATAAGTGGTTACAGGATTATCCTTATCGGATCGACGTCAGTTGGTGGTTATTTGCTGCCGGCGGTCTTGTTGCGATCATTATTGCACTCGCAACCATCAGTTTTCAGGCGATACGGGCAGCGCGGGCCAATCCGGTGAAGTCTTTGCGTACCGAATAGGCGGGTCGCCCTCCGCGGCCCTGATTTTCCATCCCCGCCGCGATTCACCGAAAATAGCCTACATTAGGCCCTATGAAAGCATTGCTTGCATTCCTCCTGTGCGTCATGGCCGCCGGCCTGGCGCAGGCCCAGCCCTCGCGCTTCAGCCGCGAAAAATACATCGAAAAAGGCGACACCCTGTCCTACCGGATGTTGTTTCCCGATGCCAACCGGCAACGGAAATACCCGTTGGTGATCTTTTTACACGGCTCGGGCGAACGGGGCAGTGACAACGAAGCGCAGTTGAAATGGGGAGTGATGAATTTCGCGACCGATCAGAATATGATTGCCCATCCGGCTATCGTCATCGCGCCGCAGTGTCCTGAGCACCAGACCTGGAGCAATTTCACGCGGGACAAGATGACGCTGATTGCCGCGCCGGGCAACCCGATGCGCCTCCTCATCGGTCTGATCCGCCAACTGGAGACGACGATGCCGGTGGATACCAACCGCATATACATCACCGGACTGTCGATGGGCGGTTACGGGACCTACGATGCGCTCGAGCGATACCCTCACCTGTTTGCCGCTGCGGTACCGGTCTGCGGTGCCGGTGACACCTCGCGGGCCGCCTCGATCGCTCATATCCCGATGTGGATCTACCTGGGCGCAGAGGACCCCGCCGTCAGCCCCCTGTACGGGCTGGCCATGTTCGAAGCGTTGACCAACGCCGGCGCACACCCGGGCTTCACGCAATACCCCGAGGTCGGGCACTTCTCATGGCTCGGGGCTTACAGCGATCCGTTGATGATGGAGTGGTTATTCAGACAGCATAAGTAAATCCCCATGCGTTCCTCCAACTTGCGCCCCTTCCCCGGCAGGCAGAGCCATTGGCAGCGCACTTATGGCGTATACGGCGCGCCAAACCGGGAATTCAGCGCACTTATAAACTCTTCCATCAAAATGTCATGCCGATCGTTATCTTGTGGTTGTACGTTCCGGTCTTAAAACCTTGCGAAATGAAAAAATTTTACTTCTTGTTGGCGACAGTGCTTTTTTTCGGCGGTCTGACCCGCGCCTGTGCCCAGGACACCACTTCCTGCAACCCGAACTTTACGACTGCCATATCCGGGAACCTCGTCAGCTTCTTCCCGGCAGATTCGATGCCGGGCGTTATACACCAGTGGACCTTCGGGGATAGCACGCAACTGGTGACCGCCGGCGTGGACATCAGTCACCAATATGCCGGTCCGGGCAATTATCTGGTGACACAAACCGTCACCGATTCGGCCAATCACTGCCAGCAAAGCAGTTCGCAGGTTGTCACCATCACCTCGGGTACCACGCCCACGTGCGGCGTGACGATCTCGGAAAGCATCGATTCCTCCCAGCGCCAATTTACGTTTGTGGCCAATATTACGCTGGGCGCAGGAGCCGGGACGCCGGACTCTGTCACCTGGACTGTCAACGATACGCTGGCGGGCAGCGGGAGCACCCTGACACGCAACTTCGACGGGCCGGAGACGATATGCGCATTATTTACCACCAGCGGCGGGTGCCAGGCCCAGGCGTGCGTTAGGGTCAATCCTGATTCGGTAGGGGTCACGCCGCCGCCGCCGGATACCTGCACGATCGCATTCACGGCAAGACCTAATTCCCATAGACCTGACCAATATGTTTTTTCCGTGGTGGACGAGGAGCGATACGATTCGGTGACCTGGACGATCATGGGCCCCGATTCGCTGTTCGCGGGCCCCTATCTCAGGTCTTCGCTCGAATATACGTTCCCGGGACCCGGTGACTATGACGTGCAGGTGAGGGCCGGGGCAAGTCCCGGATGCGCAGTCTCCAATAGTCAATTGATCCACATCGATAGCGTCTCCGCGGCGGCCGACCAGTATCTCAGCTCATATCCCAATCCGGCGACCTCGCAAGTGAACCTGACCGTCAATCTTCCTTCCTACACCAGGGTCGACATTCAGATCAATAACAGCATGGGCGTGCTGGTCTCGTCGCGTCAGGTATCCGGTCTTCCGGGCGCCAATCGGATCACTATACCGGTCTCGAACCTGCCGACAGGGCTCTATTACATCGAGGTTCAATATGGGACCACCATTTTACAGGGCAAATTTCAGAAACTGTAGTCCGCGGTCAAGACATATTTTAGTACTTTTCCAGGCGCTGGAATACGAAACCTACATACCGTCCGATCCCCTCAAGCCTTTCATCAGGTCATTTGCCATCCAGGAGGCGGCAGAGGAGGCGACGTACAAGGTGCTTCCGGACACCGGTATTGTCATCGGCTTTCAGTACAAAGGCAGGCTCTTCCGGCTCGACGACGGCAACACTATTGCGCTGGACACCTCCGGCATCTCGGGACTTTCCGATCGTCGCCGTAGCTTTCGGAACCTTCCCGGCACCGGTACGATCCTGGTGTTCTTTAAAGAAGCAGGGACCACTCCATTCTTCCGCCAGCCCCTGCACGAGATCTTCCGCGAAAGCGTCACACTGGAAAACTTCATGCTCCGTTCGGAACTCCTCTGTCTCGAAGAACAGCTTATCGAAGCACGGGCGAACCCTGAAAGGATAGCACGGCTGGAAAAATTCCTTATCGGCAGAATGACCGGAGGCGAGCCGGACAAGCTCGTTCTTGCCGCACTGGCCCTGATCCACAAAAGCAAGGGAAATATCCATATTAAAGACCTTGCGCAGCAGCTACACACCAGCCAGAGCCCGCTGGAAAAACGATTCCGCGCGGCGGTAGGGGCCTCGCCGAAAAAGTTTGCCTCGATAGTCCGATTGAAGGGTCTCCTGCAGCAATATCCCAAAACCGGTTCTCTCACCGAACTTGGTTACGAAGCGGGCTTCTACGACCAGGCTCACTTCATAAAGGAATTCAAAGCTTTTACCGGCGATACCCCCGAAAATTTTTTCAGGGACCGATAGAAAAACGATTTTTTACAATTCCGCCCGTCCGCCCGTATCCACCTTTGTGATACAAAAATTATCGACTATGCAACGGTACAACAGCTACGACGCCCCCCACAAAGGCCTGCGGAATGGCCTCTCGCAACTATCTTTGCTGGCCGGCCGGACCGACTATTCCAACCCCGGTGAGGTTGCACGGCTGCATCAGCTTGGAACCCGCCTGTTCACCCTTCTTTCGATCCACGCAGAAGATGAGGATACGGTGACCCTCGCCCATCTCGAGACGCGCTGCCCCGGCTGTGCTCAGCATGATTTCGATGACCACCAGGAAATTCACCGGGCCCAGCAAAACCTCGAAGCCCAGCTCGCCGCTATCGGCGCCGGTGCAAGCGAGGGAAAGAATATGACCGATGCGGGCTCGGAATTTTACCTCGCGTTCAGCGAATTTCATGGCAAATACCTGGAGCACACCGCCGAAGAGGAGCGCGTGACGCAACTTCTGCTCTGGCGGCACTTCACCGACGAGGAGCTGGCCGCCCACCGCGGGGAGATCATGGCCCGGAACCCGCCCCGGACCCTGCTCACCTGGTTTGAATTCGTCATCCCCGCCCAGACCCATGCCGGGCGAGTGGGTCTCCTCACCGGCTTCAAACGGATGGCTCCGCCGGATTTCTTTACCGAAAGCATGAGTGTGATCCAAAAAGTCCTTACTGTTTCGGAGTTTCAGCAGCTGGAAAATGCCTTGTCCATTCGGGTCTCTCTCCCATGAAACCCACGCAAATCCCGGCTCCCCCATTCTCCACTTCCGCCCGATTCTCCACCTTCATCCTATTCCCCGCCTCCGCCCATTTCGCGCCGTCCACCCGGTTCCTTATCTCCGCCCGATTCCCCGCCTCCGCCTTTTCCATAAAAACTCCCGAAAAAAACCCCACTTAAAAATTTACCCCCCTTTTTTTTGTGAGTTTGTCCCCTCTGCAAGTGGGTATTGACCAGCATATTTGTAGATTCTCTTCCTTCCCGATCGAAAGCTCCCAACTGTTTGTTTCTTAAAATCTTATAAACGCTGCTACATGAAAAAGATCAGGCTACTGCTTTTAGGATTTCCACTGCTGCTGTTACACATCACCGTAATAGCCCAATCCAGGACGATCACCGGCACGGTGACGGATTCCCGAACCGGAGACCCCATCTCGGGGGCTTCGATCAATGTTCGGAATTCAAAGATCGGAACCTCAGCCGATGAAAAAGGATTCTTTAGGGTTCAGGTCCCCTCCTCCCTTTCAAATGTGGTCCTGATCATATCCAGTATCGGCTACGCACCGGTTGAAATTACTCCACAGGGGGGAAACGTTGTTGTCCGCCTTAATACTGCAGGGAACAAAACATTGAACGATGTGGTGGTCGTCGGCTATGGAACTGCCAAAAAAGCAACCTTGACGGGGGCCGTCGCTTCGATCAAGTCCAAAGAAATAACAGAGGCCCCGGTGACGAACGTGACCAACGGCCTGGCCGGAAGATTGCCCGGCCTGGTTGCCGTAACCAGCAGCAGCGAGCCCGGATACGACGGCACTACCTTACGGATCCGCGGCAGCAACACATTTAATAATAACAGCGTTTTGGTGGTGATCGATGGCGTGCCCGACAGAAGCCTGGAAAGGATCGACCCGTATAGCATCGAAAGTATAACCGTATTGAAAGACGCCTCCGCGGCAATCTATGGTTCACGGGCTGCCAACGGCGTAATCCTGGTGACCACCAAGCGAGGGAAAACCGGGAAGCCCGAAATGACATTCAATGGCAATTACGGGTACAGCCAGCCCACAAAAATTCCTAAAATGGCGAATGCCCCGCTTTATGCTACCGCACTCAACGAGATAGCCTATTACAATAATCCTTCCGGCGGACTCAATCAAACCTACTCCCCCGCGGAAATCCAGAAATTCAAAGATGGCTCCGATCCCTTGCGCTACCCAAATACCGACTGGTTCAAGACGGTCCTGAAACCCATGTCGGCTCAAAGCGATGCCAACCTTGCAATTTCCGGTGGAACGGAGGCAATGAGATATTTTGTTTCATTGGATGTGAAACATCAGGACGGCCAATACAAGAACAGCGCCACCTACTACAACCAATACGGCTTTACATCCAACGTCGATGGTAAAATAACCAAAGACATACACATCGCCGTGGACCTGGCCGGCCGTTTGGAGGACAGACACTTCCCTCAAAAATCCGCAGGTACGATCTTTAACGACCTGGTATCGGCCTATCCAACTTCTGTTGCCTGGTGGCCCAACGGAGATCCCGGTCCCGCACGCGAACACGGCGAAAACCCGGTTGTCATTTCAACAGGCGCTACCGGTTATAACAACGACAAATATTATGTGCTGAACTCGAATTTGAGGTTAGACATCAACATCCCCTGGGTTAAGGGCTTGTCGCTTAACGGTAACCTGACATACGATCAGGGCTTCGATTTCGATAAGAATTTCACCAAGCCATGGCGCTTGTATTCGTGGGATGGCACGACGATCGATGCGAAAAACCAACCGGTGCTGACTTCTAACGTCTTTGGTGCCGGGACCAACAATTCACCCACCCTGTATGAATCGTTCCAAAGCAACTATTCCAAACTGGCCTATGGATTGATCAACTATCAGACCAACATCGGTGAAGATCACAATCTGAAATTGATGGTTGGCGCCCAGACATCCAATGGCAATACCGAAAGTTTCAATGCGTACCGGGATCTGTTTGCTTCAACCGCCGTCCAGGAAATGTTTGCCGGAACGACGGCCAACCAGGCCACCGGGGGTTCGGGTACGGTAAATGCCAGGCTCAGCTATTTTGGGAGGGCTAACTACAGTTATGCTGGCAAATACCTCGTCGAATTCGTCGGCCGGTATGATGGGTCCTACATCTTCGCGCCCGCTCACCGGTTTGGCTTCTTCCCCGGCGTGTCTGCAGGCTGGGTGGCTTCGGAAGAAAAATTCTGGAAAGACAACATCAGGTTTATCGACTATTTCAAGTTGAGGGCATCCTGGGGACAAACCGGGAATGACCGGGTAGCAGACTTCCAATACCTGACGTCCTATTTGTTCGGCAGCAGCTATTACAACGGCTCCGGACAGTACTACCCGTTCGTCGTCGATGCCGCAAGTGCGCTCTCCGAACTGCAGACGGTATATGAAAGCGTTATTGCAAACCCGAACATCACCTGGGAAGTTGCCAACCAAAGCGATGTCGGCTTTAATGCCAGTTTCCTGAATAACAAATTAACGGTGGAAGCCGATTATTTCTATTATAAGAGAAGTAATATCCTCTGGCCACAA
The DNA here is from genome assembly GCA_035572015.1 of Puia sp. Taxonomy (GTDB): domain Bacteria; phylum Bacteroidota; class Bacteroidia; order Chitinophagales; family Chitinophagaceae; genus Puia. The sequence goes on from DATNBP010000153.1 coordinate 10,475, forward strand.
AACGCTACCGTACCTGCTTCCGCGGGCTTGTCCCTGCCAAGCGTAAATTACGGCAGATCGCAAAATCAGGGTTTCGACTTTTCCATTGCCTATAACGGCGCAACCGCTGGTAAATTGAACTACTCCATTTCGGTCAATGGAAGCTACGCCCAGAACAAGGTGTTGCAATGGGGCGAGGCGCCGGGCGCCCCGGCATGGCAGCGCACCACAGGACATCCGATGGGTTCCGGGCTATACTATGTGGCCAATGGAGTGATACATAACTCGAAAGATTCCAGCGATTATGCCAGCAGCTTCAAATCCTGGGGGCTTAGTACCCCACCGGCGCCCGGTGACATCCGATACGTCGATATTGCGAAAAACGATACGATGGATTCCCGCCAGCAAA
>DATNBP010000154.1:0-12194 GCA_035572015.1 Puia sp.
TATCCCCGGCAACAAGATCCTGGTCGACCATTTCCTGGATCGCTGCCAGGAAGCGGAAGTCGACGCCATTTTCGACGGCGAGAACTTTCATGTCATGGGCGTGATGGAACACATCGAACCTGCGGGGATCCACAGCGGCGACAGCCATGCGGTACTGCCCGCGTTCAACCTCACCCCCATGGAAGTGACCACGATGGAATATTATTCGGAGAAGATCGCGAGGGCCCTCGACATCAAGGGGCTGATCAATATACAGTTTGCGATCAAGGACGGCAAGGTCTATGTCATCGAAGCCAACCCTCGCGCCTCGCGGACAACGCCTTTCATCGCCAAGGCCTACCAGATCCCTTACCTCAATATCGCCACCAAGATCATGATCGGCGGCCATAAGCTGACGGATTTCACCTTCGAGAAGAAACTGAAAGGCTTCGCCATCAAGGAGCCGGTGTTCAGCTTCAACAAATTCCCCGGCGTCAGTAAGGAACTCGGACCTGAAATGAAGTCCACCGGGGAGGCGATCCGGTTCATCAGGGACCTGCGGGACCCCAACTTCCGGCAATTGTACAAGGACAGGAGTATGTACCTAAGCAAGTAGCCGTCGCGGTTTCTTTCCTGAAAGTCTAGCAAGGATTTTGCAGGTAGCTGTGAACAATACTACTTATGAAGCGGACTCTTTCTGTCGCCCTCGCCATGAGCCTGATGTCCGGCGCCATGGCCCAGCTGAAGGCCAAAGCCAAATGTCCCGATTTTTATGTAGACATCCTCAACGGCACCGTCAACGGCTTGAAACCCAGCAATACGCCCAACGAGATCAAGGATGCTTTTCCCTGCTTTACAAGCGCGGTTGACGAAAGCAACGACGCCAAATGCGGCGGCGGCATTTTCTTCAAGGACAAGGATATCTCCTTTTACACGAAACGGGATTATGTCGAGGTCGGACCGAAATTCATCGGCCGGACCAGCTTTCCTTTACTGGGGACAAGAAGGGGAAGTCTTTTTGGCAAACTGGGAAATCCCAAGGTCAAGGAAGATCTCTGGGACGCGTACGAAACGCAATACGGGACGCTGGTCTTACACTATGATGTCGCCGGAGCGGCGGGGAAGGTCAAATATTTTCAGTTCAGCACGCTGACTACCGATCAGCTGAATCTTTGCGAATAGGCGGCCCGTCCAATCTCTCCGTCACCGGGCTGCCGGCCTCTCTCCGACCGATCGGCCCGATCTCTCCCTGATCATCGGGAACGCCAGCCTGAACCAGGTCGTGAAGGCTTCCGGCTGGTCGCGCAGCGCTGCGTCGATATCGGTCATGGACTGGTAGCGGTAATCGCTCACTTCCCGGCGATCCGGCTTTGGCTCCTGGTCGTCGACGCCGATAAAGACATGATCGAATTCATGTTCCGTCAATCCGTTTCCGAATTCCGTCCGGTAGGTGAAGGAAAATGCTTTTTCCAGCGAGGTCCTGAATCCAAGTTCTTCAAAAAGACGCCGGACCGCGGCTTCACGGGTATCCTCGCCGGGTCTCGGATGGCTGCAACACGCATTCGTCCACAGCCCACCGCTATGATATTTGTCGGTGGCGCGCTGCTGTAACAGCATGTCGCCGCGGCTATTGAAGATAAAGACGCTGAAAGCCCGGTGCAGGAGGGCACGCCGGTGCGCCTCCATCTTTTCCATGACGCCCACGGGCCGGTCGGCCTCGTCGACAAGGATCACCTCTTCCGGTGCTCCGGGGCTTACTCCCGTCCGTTCATTCATGAAGGGTGATTAAAACCGCTGAATTTGAGTTTTCAGAAGTTTGCGCGCAAAGTGGATGCGGCTCTTGATCGTTCCGAGCGGCTCCTGCAACATGTCCGCGATCTCGTGGTATTTGAACCCGTCGAAATACAACAAAAAAGGGTTCCGGAAGATCTCCGGCAGCTTGTGGATGGCCGACTGGATATCCTTTACGCGCAGGTTGCTCTCTACAATACCCGGTACCGCCATTTGGGCGGAATTTAACAAAAAGTCATTCGGGGTACTGTCAAAAATGGTGTTCTGCTTGGCTTTCCGGCGGTAATTGTTAATAAAGATATTCCGCATGATCGTGTAAAGCCAGGCCTTTATGTTGGTGCCTACGTTGTATTTATCCTTATTGGCCAACGCCCGGTACAGCGTTTCCTGGAAAAGGTCTTTCGCCGCCTCCGAGTCCCGCGTGAGCGTGATGGCGAACGGCTTTAGGAATTCCGCGTTGTTGACCAAAAGCTGATTGAATTCTACTGTAGCCATGATTAAAAATTGTTTAATGTCCTTCTTGCTGCTCTATTCCTGTTTCCAGCAAAAAAAGGGCCTGCACGGCAGGGGTGTCAGAAAGGCAGGCGGGATTGGGACAAGCGGTTGATGGAAAGGAGCAATGGGAGAGCCACGAAAAAGGTCGCCACGGAGCTTTCCGGAGCCGTTTTCTACCGGTTCACAGGTCCGGGTTTCGGATCAATCCGCTGTCCATCAGGGTGTTTACCATCCGGTGGGTACGGGTGGAGGTCCGGAGCGCTTCCAGGTGCCTGTCATGGTGCATATCCGTTCCCAGGAGATCGACATATTGTTTTTTAACAAGCCATTCACCCAACCTCCGGGATTCCGGACCATAATATCCGGAAAAAGAAAGCAGGTTCAGTTGAAACAGACAGCCGGCGTCGCGCAGCTGGTCATACCATTTTCTGTTGGCGCCAAAATACAGGTAGCGTTCGGGGTGGGCCAGGACCGGCTGATATCCCTTGAGTTGAAGGTCGAACAGGATCTCCCGCACATTGATCGCGGGGACGGCGAATGACAGCTCCACCAGCACCAGGTTGTCCTTGAGGGTCAGCAGGGTCTCGCCCTCCGCCAGCAGCCGTGAAAACCGGTCGTCCATCAGGTATTCGGCCGCCGCATGAAATTCGACCGCCAGCCGCTGTCGTCCGAGCTCCGCGACCACACTGGCCTCACCGGCCCGGATGGTGGACGGCGTATTGGGGAAAATATCGGCATTGATATGGGGAGTCGTGATGATCTTGCGATACCCCAGCCCCACCAGGCCCCGGATCAACCGGATGGAGGTTTCCATATCCGGCGAGCCGTCATCGATCCCCGGGATCAGGTGCGAGTGCATGTCGCAGCCGAGCTGCCCGAGGGCGGCAGCGGCATCCGGCCGTTTTTTCAGGAAATTCAACATATTGCTGTCCTTACTGCGGTTGAGCAACTCCTGCATGCAGCCGCGAGAATTCGGTGTACGTCCGCCTGAGACCCTCTTCCAGCCCGATCGACGCCTTCCAGCCAAGCCTCTGCAATTTACTCACATCCATCAGTTTGCGCGGTGTTCCATCGGGTTTTTCCAGGTCGTGGACGATCTCGCCGGAATAGCCCGCGATCCTGCCGATCAGCCGCGCCAGCTCCCCGATCTCGATGTCTTCCCCGGTGCCGATATTCACCAGCCCCGGCTCGTCATATTCCTGCATCAGGAAAAAGCAGGCGTCCGCCAGGTCGTCCGCATGGAGGAACTCGCGCCTGGGCTTGCCCGAACCCCATAACGTCACGGACCGCTCGTTCGCCAGTTTGGCCTCGTGGAACTTGCGGATCAGGGCGGGAAGCACGTGTGAGCTCTTCAGATCGTAATTGTCATTCGGTCCGTAGAGGTTGGTAGGCATGACGGAAATGAAATTACAGCCGTATTGCGAGCGGTAAGCATCGCAAAGTTTGATCCCCGCGATCTTGGCGATGGCATACGGCTCGTTGGTCGGCTCGAGGAGCCCCGTAAGCAGGTATTCTTCCTTCAGCGGCTGGGGAGCCATTTTGGGGTAGATACAGGAGGATCCCAGGAACATCAGCTTTTTCACGCCGCTGCGCCACGCCGCGTCGATGGTATTGCTCTGGATCATCAGGTTATCGTACAGGAACTCCCCGCGGTAGACATTGTTCGCCAGGATGCCGCCGACCTTCGCCGCTGCCAGGAAAACATAGTCGGGTCTTTCCGTTTCAAAAAACGCCCGCACCGCCGCCTGGTCCTTCAGATCCAGCTGTGCCGACGTTCTGCCGGTAAGGTTATCGAACCCCGCCTTTTCCAGGCGGCGCCAGATTGCCGATCCCACCATCCCCCGATGGCCCGCGATATAGATCTTGTCGCTGAGCTGCATGCTATTCGTATTGATTTTTGATGTAGAAACCGGAATCCTTCAGGATCCTTTCCCGCCGGAACAACTGGACATCCGAGTCGACCATTTCCCGCACCAGCATAGGCAGGTCGTAGGTTGGCTTCCAACCCAATTTCGCCTGCGCCTTGGACGGGTCCCCGATCAGCAGGTCCACTTCGGTCGGCCTGTAATACCGCTCGTCGACCGCCACAACTTCCTTCCCGGTCTCAATGATAAAATCAGGGTTGCTGCTCGCTGCCACGATCCCGACCTCCTTTTCCGCCTTCCCGCGGAATTCCAGTTCCACGCCGATCTGGGCAAACGCCATGCGGACGAACTCCCGGACCGGCGTCGTCACCCCGGTTGCGATCACATAATCTTCCGCCACGGGTTGTTGCAGGATCCGCCACATCGCCTCCACGTAGTCCTTTGCATGCCCCCAGTCGCGCCTGGCATCCAGGTTGCCGAGATAGATCTTCTCCTGCAACCCCAGGCCGATCTTGGCGACGCCCCGCGTGATCTTGCGGGTCACGAAGGTTTCCCCCCGGAGCGGCGACTCGTGGTTGAAGAGGATGCCGTTGGTGGCGTACATCCCGTATGCTTCGCGGTAGTTGACGGTGATCCAATACGCGTACAGCTTGGCGACCGCGTACGGGGACCGGGGATAAAAAGGCGTTTTTTCGTTTTGCGGGACCGCCTGCACCAGCCCGTACAGTTCGGAGGTCGACGCCTGGTAGACGCGGGTCTTCGCGGTCATGCCGAGCAGCCGCACCGCCTCGAGGATCCGCAGGGTGCCGATGCCGTCGGCATTTGCCGTATACTCCGGCGTTTCGAAGCTGACATGGACATGGCTCATGGCCGCGAGGTTATAGATCTCGTCCGGCTGGGTCTCCTGGATGATCCGGATCAGGTTGGTGGAATCGGTCAGATCGCCGTAGTGCAGGGAAAAATGAACGTTGGACTCATGCGGGTCCTGGTAAAGATGATCGATCCTGTCGGTGTTGAACAGCGAAGTCCTCCTTTTGATCCCATGAACGATATATCCCTTCTTGAGCAGCAGCTCGCTTAAATACGCCCCGTCCTGCCCCGTCACGCCAGTGATCAATGCAACTTTTGCCATATGCTTTTTTAAGTCTTGATGAATTGTGTGATCTTTCTCAGCGGTTTCAGGTATAAGGTAAAGAAATAAGGCTTCAAACCGTTCAACTTCCATGCCAGCCGGTCTTCGCGATTAGCCTTCAGCCGGTTGCGCAGAGAGGCGTTGCTCACGCCGCCCGCCCGCATTTTCACGATGACGCGAGGGATGTACTGGGCCGGAAGTCCGTATTTCAGCAGGATCCTGAGCATCAGCTCATAGTCGGCGGCCGACCGGAGACCGGTGTTGAAAAGCCCCACCCGGTCGTACACTTCCCTGCGGACAAAGAAAGTGGGGTGCGGCGGCATCCAGCCGTAATAGAATTTTCTTTTATCGAACGGGCCCGTGATCCACGTCCGCTGCACCCGGTCCAGGTCACCCGGGTAGACGTACTGCAGGTCGGCATATACGCTCATGATGGAAGGATTGGCAAAGGCCCTCGCGACCGCGGACAGCACGGCCGGGCCGATATAAATGTCGTCGGAGTTGAGGATGCCGATGACATCCCCCGTCGCCAGCCCGATGCCTTTGTTCATCGCGTCGTAGATCCCCTTGTCCTTTTCCGAGAGGACCTTGCCAACATGGGGAAAACCCGCCACAATCCCGAGCGTGCCGTCGGTCGACCGGCCGTCCACGATGATATGTTCCACGTCGGGATGGTCCTGGTCCCGGACCGAAGCCAGGGTATCCGTTACCGTCGCCGCGCTATTGTAGGTAGCTGTAATGACCGAGATCTTCATGGACTCGTCCTCCTTAATGTCTTATCGCCAGGACCAGGGCAGCCGCTGCCAGCAGCAGGGCCATCCAGCCGATCCAGTTCGCTTGCGCGCCCTTCCCTCCGGCCGCTCCCGGGTTGCCCGCTGGGTTCTGCTGCCAGGGAGAAACGCCGGACATGCCGGCCGGCGGCGACCCGCCGCCTTCGCGAACGGCCACTGCCACGGCCAGACCGCCCGCGTGGGAGATCGACAGGTTGAAACCGGGATGCCCCGGTCTTCCCTCCGCCGTATGGCCGATCGCTATCGTGTGGAAGGAACGCAAGCGATACTGCGCGTCCGCCTTGACGATCGCTTCCTTGGCCGCGAACAAACCCGCGAAAGAAGCGTATGGATCGGGCTGCAAGATACAATACGCCATTTCGCCTGCCGTAAAATTTTGGGTATAGAAAGCCTCCTTCCTGAAGTCTGTCGCCTGCGGCAGCGCCGCCACTTCCTCGATGTCGATGCCCACACCCGCGCCCGCTCCCACAACCGCTCCCGCGCCGACAACCACACCCGCGCCCACTCCAACAACCGCTCCCGCTCCGACAACCGCTCCCGCACCCGCGCCCGCGCCCACATCCCCCCCATCACCGATCCCCCGGTCGGTCGTTTGCCGCAGTAAGTCGCCAAACACTCTGATAGCGGAATAGTCCCCCACCACAAGCCCTTCATTCCCCAACCGCGCATACATCCGGTGCAGCAGGATCGAACTTTTTACCGCGGTCCTGTCGACCGGCGTCCCGGCGCCTATCTGGTCGGCGGGGACCTTGATGAAAACCGAAACGATCTCTTTTATTTTCTCTTCCATCCTAAAAACCTTTTAAACAGGCCTGGCAAATATATCCGTCCGTACCCGCGGGCGTCACGCAACGCACGAAGCCGGCGCCGCCCAGGTCTTCGGACAGGGACTTGAGACATTTGAAGCAACTGATATCGCGGTGCGGCGCGTAACCGGCGGGCCGGTAGGACTCGATCCGGTCCTTCAGCTCCTTCAGGAACCGCGCCGCCAGCTTCCCTTCCGTAACCCGGTGGTCGAAGCTCAGGCTGAGCGTGCAGCGCTCCAAACGGGGATCTATAGCCGAAATACCGAGGATCGCGCTGTTCATTTTGTTGATCAGCGGCCGGAAGAATGAAACGCCTTCCGCGGAAAGATCCGTGATCGTAAAACTGATATCCGTCAGGTCTTCCAGCGCAAGCGTATCATCGAGGTAACGACCCGAGAGCTGGAGGATATCATCTTCGATCTGGCCGATCGTCTTTCCGCCCGCGCCAGCGATCTTCACCACCTTCAGACCCTTATCGATATCGATCGCAAATCCCGGGTTGACGTCGTTGTAAGTCGCCACGCCGTCGCCGTTGAACCACGCGTTGAGGAGCGGGTAGTCCGCCAGAAGCCGGGCGGATTCATAGACGATCACGGGCAACAGCGAGTCCTTCAGGTATCGCATCGCCGGATTCAGATGCGTGAAGATGCCGGCGGTCTCGACAAAGGCGTTGACCGTGCTGGTCAGGCCGGTGGACTGGACATCCGCCAGGTATTCGATCTCCCGCCGCTTGCCGGATGAAAGCCGCTGCAGGATCGCCTTGGCCGGATCGACGGCTGCCGGTCTTTTCGCCGGATCCGCCGCTGGGCCGGGGACGGCCGGACCGACGCGTTCACCGGGCTGCAGCATGCGCTGCACATCGGCTGCGGTCACAAAATCCCGGCCCCTGAAGTGCGATTTGTCCAGACCCGCCGACGTCAGCAGCGTTTCCGCGGCATGGGAGAATACCGTGTCGCCATCCCATTCCATCGGGGTGGCGGGCGAAGGTACCGCGGAAGCCGCAACGGGGCGCTTCTCCGGCTTGGCCGCCGCTTCCAGGGCCTCGGCCGCCTCGCTGTAGATCCTCGCCACGACCTCGTTCACTTCGTAGTCCCTGTCCGGCTCGCACAGGTATTGGATATAACCCTCCGCGGGAGCCTCCACATCATAGGTCGTTTTCGATGTCTCGAATACCATGATGAGGTCGCCCTTCTTCACTTTTGTCCCGGCGGCGAGCGTAAGCTCCACCACCGTCAGCGTCGTATCGTTGACGGCCAGAAGCGGCACCGCTATTTCCTGAATCAATGCCATTAGGGAAAACTTGACTTTATTTCCTGCAGGATCCTTGCCTTATCCGGCAGGACGATATTTTCGAGCGATTTGACGGACGGGATCGGTACGGGGTGGGCCGCAACCCTCCTGGCGACGACGGGCAGCCCGGTCAGTTCCACGACCGAGGCGATCAGTTCACCGCCCACGCCCGCGAAAGCGCTACCCTCTTCGACCACCAGCAACCGCCCGGTCCTTGCCACCGAGGCTGCGACGATGTCGACCGGCAGCCGCGAGATACAGGACGGCACGACCAATTCGGGGAGGAGGTCGGTTTCCAGGAAGATCTGTTCCAGCATCCCCGCCACAAGGTCGGCCATACCGCCGTAAGAAACGATAGTCAGCGTGGGCGCGGACGCCGCCGGCCGGAACCTGACCGTCGGAAAAGCATCCTCGTTCCGTTCCGCCACATAATTCCGGATCCGCTGCTGGGCGATCTTTTTTCCATAATCTGTCTTGTTTTCCAGCACGATGACCGGGTGCGCCTGATTCAGCACGGAGCGGTAGATCACCGCGGGATCGAAGAAAGTATTGAGTGCGATCGTCGTTACATTGTCGATGCCGACGAGGAATTTGTCGAGGGTCTGTGAATGGGTCGGACCGTAGCCGCGGCGGCCGCCCATCGGCGACCGGACCACCACCGGACAGGTCACCATCTTGTTGAACATATGATGGAACTTGGAGGCGTGGTTGACGATCTGGTCGAAGGCGAGGGTCATGAAATCCCCGAACATGATCTCCGCGAAAGGCCGGAAACCGTTCAGCGCAAGCCCGTTCGATATTCCCGTGATCGCCGCCTCCGAGATGGGGGTCGGGAAGACGCGCTCCGGACGCAGAAAGGACAAGTCCTTCGCCACCTTGAATGCGCCGCCGTAGGGCGAAAGAATATCTTCACCGATAAAGACCATGCGGTCGTCGGACACGATGGTTTCGCGGAAGAACTGGTTGAGCAGCTCCACCTGCCGCTTCGCGACCGGCTCGAGGGGCTGCCATCGATCGTCGGACGGCGTTGATCCCCCTTCGTAATACGCTTCGATCGGCAGCTCTTTTTCCAGCAGGAGCTTGTCCACCATGGAATCCACCTCCTCGTCGACTTCCTCCTTGTACCGCCGGTAGTAGGCCGGCTCTTCCTGACGGAAGCTGTTCAAAAAATCCTTTTCCCGATACCTCGCGACATCGGCGGGATCCCGGTCGTCATCCCCTTTCGAGTGGGCATTGAGCCGGTAGGTCTCGACCAGGAAAAAGCAGGGCTTGGATTCCCCCCGTACATAGTCGATGGCCTCCTGCGCCTTCTGGATCAACGCTTCGGGAGACCAGGTGTCCCCGTGGCCGGTGCGGATGCCAAAAGCCCGCGCCCGGGCCAGGATATCCCCCGCCAGGTTGATATGCTGCGGAGTGGACTGGGCATAGAAATTATTTTCGCAGACGATGAGCAACGGGATCTCCCACTTGGAGATGATGTTCATCGTCTCATACAATGCGCCTTCGCCAAGCGTCCCGTCGCCGATATAGACGACGCCGATGGCATCGCTGTGGCGGAGCTTGTTGCCCAGCGCATACCCCGCCGCGACCGGCACGATGCCTCCCTGGATCCCATTGGAAAAGAAGTTGTTGCGGCAAAGATGCTGGCTGCTGCCGATCCCTCCGCAGGTCCCCGACGCCTTCCCGAGCAACTCGGCCACCAGCCCGCGGACGTCGCCGGTGAACGCGATATAATGACCGTGACAACGGTGATTGGAAAAGACAAAATCCTTCTTCTTCAACTGCCCCGCGAAGGCAAGTGCGGAGAATTCCTGCCCCACGCAGGTATGGACGGTGCCGTTCAGCTTCCCCTGGGAGAACAATTCCAGGAATTTCTCCTCCACCTTCCGGATGCGGAGCGCCTCGCGGATGATGCGGTGATGAATGGCGATTCGGTTATTTAGCATGCCGTTCCTTTAAACGCAGGAAATACGATTCAAGGTATTTATAGGACAAAGATGATACTAAAACAGTTCCGGCGGTAACATTTCGCGCTAGCGGATGATCCTGCGCACCACCGGGACGGCGGGGTTCCCCTTGTAGATGGTATACGGTTCGAGATCGCTTTCCGCGACGGAATTGATGCCGAGAATGCTATGGGTACCGCACCGGCAGCCGCCGGCAACGACCGCTTTGGCGCCGACCCATACGCCGTCTTCCAGCACGATGGGCGCGGAAACGAAATCGAAGCTTTCCCGCGCGGGATCATGACTGCCGGTCAGCAAAAGACAACCCTGAGAAAGCGTGACATGGCTGCCGATGACCACGTCGGACAGGTTATCGATCCAGACGTCCTCCCCGATCCAGGAGTGGTCGCCGATTTGCAGCTTCCAGGGGTATTTGACGTTCACGGAGGGTTTGATGACTACTCCGGCGCCAAGGCGGGCGCCGAACCGCTTCAACAGGAAAACTTTCAGCGAGGAAACCGGGTTGAACGGATTCATAAAGAAAATGGCGTTGGTGAAATACCAGGCCACCTGCTTCATCCGCGAGGCGCCGATGTCAATGGCCGTCCGGTAGGCGGCATTGTTCACGCGTCTTTGTTCCGTAGTGATCATGCAAACAACTTGAGGTATTGGTCGTGAAGTTCCGGATTTTTGATAAAATTCGCCGCAAGATTCCAGGCGGCCGCGGCCCATTCGTCAAAGGTCCGCTGATCCCAGCCGGCGGCCGTTTCAAGCGCGCGGGTAAACGCTCCTGCATCGGCCAGTGGCAGATCCCAGCCGGCTTTACGCGCCGTGAGCTCCAGCCAGGGTGTCTGGTCGCTGATCAGCACGGGGCGGCCGGACAGGAAGGCTTCGAAGATCGAATGGCCGAAATTCTCGCCGGTCGTGGGCAGACAAAAGAGGTGATGCTGCTGTAAGACAGCCATCAGCTCGTCGTTCCGTTTTGCGCCCGGACAGGTGACGGTGATGTTTCCCGGAAGCGCTGCCATCTTTCGCTCGCATTCGCTCCAGTAGGCCCGGTCTTCCACCGGACCGATCACTGTCAAATCAAGAGAAATACCCTTCACCTTCTCCATCGCCGCGAGCAGAAAGAGCAAGTTCTTGATCGGCACGATCCGCGCGATAAAGACGCATTTCAGCTTTCCGGGCTCCTTGGGCAGCCGGGCCAGCACCGGCTGGCGCATATTCGGCAGGTTATCCGCGATGAGCACCCGGCTTCCCGGAAAATGCTGCAGGATGGCCTCCTTTTCCCGCTGGTTGGTCGCATGAAAAAGGACCTTTTTGTGAAGCCCCATCCGCCGGAAAAAGAAAAGAAAGGGCGTCTTCTTCCATCGTTTCACGGAAAGTGCACTGTCATACAACGCCCCGCGCGGACAGACCACGATCTCGCTTTTCAGCCGGCCCAGGAATTTGAGCCAGAGCGGGTACACGACGAATAGCGGCGAGAACAGGTGATTGAGGTAGACATAGTCGGCCTGTACGGCGTCGAGTTGCTCCTTTACCCTGGCGGCGGACAGGCCCTCCTTTCGAAGATAGATGACCCGGACGTCGGGGTGCGGGCCGTCCGTCCAACGGCCGGAATCTATCCCGTCATAGGGACGCGTTTCGCCGTGATCGGTATCCGTCGTCATCACATAGACGGCATAGTCGTCTTTCATGGCCAATACAAAGTTGACACAGGACTGGATGGGTCCGCCGGCCTTATACCCGGGAACGAACCAGTCGACCAACACAAGGATCTTCTTTTTTTCCATATCGCTACATGACATATGGCTACAGGAGACCGGGCCGCAGCAGGGCTTCCGTCATCCGTTCATACGTGAAATTTTTGATCCGTTCGCGGGAGGCCTGTTGACATTCCCTCAACCGGCCGCGGTCGTTCAGCAGCCGGTCGAGCCAGTCACAACACTTGCCGATGTCCGTGCCGGGATCGAAGCGGATCCCGTTGACGCCTTCCGCAACCAGGTCTGCGGCCCCGCCGGCTTTGTCGGACATCAGGATCGCGCAACCGCTGGCCATCGCTTCGTTAACGCCCAATCCCCAGGTCTCCCCCGGTCCTC
>DATNBP010000155.1:0-25540 GCA_035572015.1 Puia sp.
GACAGCAGCAGGATCGCCGTATGGGGATGGAGCGGTGGTGGGTCGAGCACCCTCAACCTGCTCTTCCAGTACCCCGAAATCTACAAGACCGGGATCGCGATCGCAGCCGTGGGGAACCAGCTCAGCTATGATAACCTGTACCAGGAACGGTATATGGGCCTGCCGGAGGAGAACAAGGAGGATTTTATCGCCGGCAGCCCGATCACCTATGCGAAGAACCTGCGGGGAAACCTGCTGTATATCCATGGCACAGGGGATGACAACGTGCACTATCAGAACGCGGAGCGGCTGCTGAATGCACTGATCAAATACAACCGGCAATTCCAGTTCATGGCTTACCCGAACCGTTCTCATGGGATCTTCGAAGGGGAGGGGACCCGGTTGCACCTGTCCACATTATATACGGATTACCTGCGGGCGCATTGTCCGGGTGGAGGGAGATGAAGTATTGATTAAGAAGTTATTGTGGGGGGTGTTCGGACATAGGAAGGGATCGGGGGACAGGAGGGAAGCGGGAGCGGCGACCGGCGGGAAGGGGTCGCGGAATTACGTGCTGTGGGCCGGGACGGCGCGACGTTGACCGCCGAAACCATCAGGTGCGTGTAATTTTTGAAATTCCAGCCAAATCTTTGGGGATTACCTGAACAATTCCATACCTTTGCATCCCCGTTCGAAAAATGGGAATTGGCTTATGTCTCAACGAATCAGAATCAAATTACAGTCTTACGATCACAATCTGGTGGACAAATCCGCCGAAAAGATCGTTAAAACCGTCCGGAGCACCGGCGCGGTGGTCACGGGTCCCATCCCCCTGCCGACGCGAAAGAAGATTTTTACGGTACTGCGCTCGCCGCACGTCAACAAGAAGGCCCGGGAGCAATTCCAGCTCCATACGCACAAGCGGTTGCTGGATATCTACACGTCTTCTTCGCGGACGGTAGATGCGTTGTCCAAGCTGGACCTTCCGTCGGGTGTGGATGTTGAGATCAAAGCGTAGGAAGCCGGCCCTCCGGTGCTGGTATGTGGGGCCGGTCGGCCCGTAGCTCTTTGCATCCATCTATAAACTTCCGGCGGCGGTTGCCGCGGCCGGGATAAAATAGCGCTGGATCGGCCAGTCGCCGTACATGCGGCGGCAGCGGCCAAAACTGTAAAATCGCCGGATGCTGTGATGCACCGGTTGATAAATATGAACAAGCCATTCAGGGTTTGTTTACTGCCGGTACTTCCATCGACCGCCGAAGCTTCAGCAGAGGCGGGAATTACAAACCACCTGCGCCAGGGCTGCGGTGGTCAGACTGCCATCGCCAAGGCTACGGCGCTCAGAGCGCCTTCGCCGAGGCTACGGCGCTCGAAGGGAAAAGGTCGGCTGCAAACGAGGGATTGAAGGTGTAGATCGATGCTGCAACGCCAAAGCAGTATGTCTACCTTACGTCTCATACCCGATGGTACAAAATTTAGAAAAATGAAAGGTATTATTGGTAAGAAAATCGGGATGACGAGCGTCTTCAGTCCTGACGGCAAACAGACAGCCGTCACGATCATCGAGGCCGGCCCGTGCACGATCACCCAGGTCAAAACGAAGGAAACGGACGGCTACACCTCTCTCCAACTGGCGTTCGGCGACAAGAAAGACAAGCACACCACCGCTGCTGAAAAAAATCACTTCGCAAAGTCCGGCGCATCCCCCAAACGGTTCGTAAAGGAGTTTCGCAATTTTTCCATAGAAAAGAATTTAGGCGACGCCGTTACCGTCGAGATCTTCAAGGAAGGCGAGAAGGTCGAAGTGGTCGGTACGTCAAAGGGCAAAGGTTTCCAGGGCGTAGTGAAGCGTCACGGCTTCCACGGCGTCGGTGCGCAATCGCATGGTCAGCACGACCGCCAGCGCGCTCCGGGTTCGCTGGGTAACTCTTCCGATGCCTCCCGGGTCATGAAGGGCGTCAGGATGGCCGGCCGGTTGGGCGGCGACAGGGTAAAGATGAAGAGCCTCAAAGTGGTGAAGATCTTCCCGGACAAAAACTACATTCTCATCAGCGGATCGGTTCCCGGTCACATTGGTTCCATTGTCTATATTCAGAAGTAAAAAAAGAAATCATCATGCAAGCAGACGTTTTAAATATAGAAGGCAAAAAGACGGGCCGGACAGTGGAATTGCCGGAGGAGATCTTTGGGATCGAACCGAACGATCATGTCATTTACCTGGCGGTCAAGCAGTACCTGGCGGCAAAGCGGCAGGGAACGCATAAGGTCAAGACCCGCCTCGAGGTTAAGGGTTCGAGCAAGAAGCTGCACAAGCAGAAGGGAACCGGTGGCAGCCGTAAGGGCAATATCCGGAACCCGCTGTACAAAGGCGGTGGTACGATCTTCGGACCGAAGCCCCGGGATTACGACTTCAAACTCAACCGGAAGGTCAAGGACCTGGCGAAGATGTCGGCGCTGGCATACAAGGCCAAGGAAAACGCGATCGTGGTAGTGGAAGACATTAAGCTGGATGCGCCAAAGACCCGGCAGTTCACCGACGCCCTGAAGGGCTGGAACATCCACGAGAAGAAGGTGCTGTTCGTGATGCCCGAGGAAAGCGAAAACCTGTATCTCAGCCTTCGCAACCTGCCGGCGGTCGCCGGGACGGTGCTGGCGGATATCAATACATACGATATCGTGAACGCCGAAGTGCTGGTCCTGTCGGAAACGGCGGCCAGGATCTTTTCGGAAGAAGCGGCGGAGGAAGCAAAAGCATAGTTGTAACCAATAAAAAAATCAAAGAGATATGAAACTCTCTGAAGTCCTGATAAAACCCATTCTGACCGAAAAGGCGAACTCCCAGCAGGAAAAGCTCCGGCGCTATGCTTTCCGGGTGAACCGCAAGGCCAATAAGCTGGAGATCAAGAAGGCGGTGGAAGATTTCTATGGGGTGACGGTGGTTGATGTCAATACGGTGGTAGCGCCGGGGAAGAACAAGACCCGTTTTACGAAGGCCGGGTATGTGCAGGGCCGCAAGCCGTCTTACAAGAAGGCGCTGGTGACCGTGTCCGAAGGCGAGACGATCGATCTGTACGCCAGTATCTAGCAGACTTACATTATCAAACGTATACAACAAGTACAATGGCACTGAAAAAATACAAACCGATGACGGCAGGGACGCGCTGGAGAATTGGGAACGCGTATGCCGAGCTGACGACCGATACACCGGAAAAGTCATTGCTGGAGAAGGTGAAGTCCACGGCCGGCCGGAACGCGCAGGGTCGCCGGGCCATGCGGTATATGGGCGGCGGGCATAAGAAAATGTACCGGGTCATCGATTTCAAACGTGGCAAAAAGAATATCAGCGCAAAGGTCGCTTCGATCGAATACGATCCGTATCGCACGGCCTTTATCGCCCTGTTGAATTATACGGACGGCGAAAAACGGTATATCCTGGCCCCGCAGGGTCTGCAGGTGGGCGCGACAGTCCAGTCCGGCGACGACGTGGCACCGGAACTGGGGAATGCACTGCAACTGAAGAATATGCCGCTCGGTACCAATGTGCATAATATAGAAATGCAACCCAGCCAGGGGGGCAAGCTCGTGCGCAGCGCCGGGACTTCCGCTCAGTTGACGAACAAGGAAGAGAAATATGCGGTTCTGAAGATGCCTTCGGGGGAACTGCGGAAGGTGCTGATCAATTGTTATGCGACGGTCGGCGTGGTGTCCAACAGCGATCATTCGCTGCAGAGCATGGGTAAGGCAGGTCGCAACCGCTGGCGCGGCATCCGGCCGAGGAACCGCGGCGTCGCCATGAACCCGGTCGATCACCCGATGGGTGGCGGCGAAGGGAAGGCATCCGGTGGTCAGCCCCGCAGCAGGAACGGTCAATACAGCCGCGGCCTGAAGACCCGCCAGAAAGGCAAGGGCAGCGACAAGATGATCATTCAGCGGAAGAACGGTAAAAAATTGTCGAAATAAATAATTCAATAGAATACTATGGGTCGTTCAATTAAAAAAGGTCCCTATGTGGACTCCAACCTCGAAGACAAGGTCCTCTCCATCAACGAAGGGACCGCAAAGAAAGGGGTAATCAAGACCTGGAGCCGCCGCAGCACGATCACCCCCGATTTCGTGGGACATACGCTGGCTGTGCACAACGGCAACAAGTTCATCCCGGTGTACGTGACGGAGTTCATGGTGGGCCATAAGCTGGGTGAGTTCGCGCCTACCCGCAATTTTAAGGGACATTCAAGTAAAAAGATCGTCTAAGCGAAAAATCGATAACCATGGAAGCAGTAGCTAAATTGAGAAATTACCCCACGTCGCCCCGGAAGATGCGTCTCCTGGCCGACGAGATCCGCGGGATGCATGTCGAGAAGGCCCTGGCATTGCTGGAGCACCATCCGCAGCATTCTTCCACGCCGTTGCATAAGCTGTTGTGGTCTGCCGTGAAGAACTGGGAGCAGAAGAATGAGGGACACAGCGCGGCCGACGCGGGCCTGGTGGTAAAGACGGTTTTTGTGGACGGCGGCAGGACCCTGAAGCGGATGCGTCCGGCGCCGCAGGGCAGGGGCTACCGGGTAAGGAAGCGGAGCAATCACGTCACCATTATCGTCGATTCAAATGTCGTCTCGAATAATTAATTGATAAAACTTATTTAATTATAAATATGGGTCAGAAAACGAATCCTATTGGGGCCAGGTTGGGGATCATTCGCGGTTGGGAGTCCAACTGGTATGGCAGCAAGAAAGACTATGCTTCCAAGCTGATCGAAGACAACAAGATCAGAACTTACCTGAATGCCCGTATCAATAAGGGTGGGATTGCCAAGATCGTGATCGAACGTACGCTCAACAAGCTGATCGTTACGATCCACACGTCCAAGCCGGGTATCATTATCGGGAAGGGCGGCGGCGAAGTCGACCGGATCAAGGAAGAGTTGAAGAAACTGACGGGCAAGGATGATGTGCAGATCAATATCCTGGAGATCCGCCGGCCGGAGCTGGATGCGAATATCGTGGGCGATACGATCGCCCGCCAGATCGAAAACCGCATCAACTATAAGCGGGCGATCAAGATGGCGATCGCTTCGGCACTCCGGATGGGTGCAGAGGGGATCAAGATCAAGGTATCGGGTCGTTTGGGCGGAGCGGAGATCGCCCGGACCGAAGAGATCAAGCAGGGCCGGACGCCGTTGCACACGCTGCGGATGGATATAGACTATGCCAATGTCTTCGCGTTGACCGTATACGGAAAGATCGGTATCAAGGTCTGGATCTGCAAGGGCGAAGTGCTGACCAAGCGGGACCTGAACCCGAATTTTGCCGGCGGTAAGAGCGATGTCAGTGACAGAAGGGACCGGAGGGATGGCGACCATGGGCATCACCGGGATCACCGCGATGAGCGTCGCGGAGGCGATCGCGGCAGGAGCGGCGGTGGCGACCGCAGGGGCGGCGCTTCAGATCGCAGACCGGGCGGCGGCGACCGGAGGCCGGGTGGCGGCGGAGGACGCAGATAGGCGACCGTGGAGCAGACAATTGAGAGGCCTGAAAGAGATAACGATTTGAGATAACCAGAAAATAATTCTAAGATGTTACAACCCAAAAGGACCAAACACAGGAAAGCACAGAAAGGCCGCATCCGCGAGGTGGCGAAAAGAGGAAGCACCATTGCTTTTGGTTCCTATGCTTTGAAATCGCTGGAAGCGATCTGGCTCACCAACCGCCAGCTCGAAGCTGCCCGGCAGGCATTGACCCGTGCGATGAAACGCGAAGGAAATGTTTGGATCCGTGTTTTTCCGGATAAGCCGATCACCAAGAAGCCCCTGGAAGTGCGGATGGGTAAAGGCAAGGGTAACCCCGAGTATTGGGCTGCGGTGATCGAACCAGGCCGTATCCTGTTCGAAGCCGACGGCGTGCCGATGGCGGTGGCCAAGGAGGCGTTGGAGCTGGCTGCGCAGAAACTGCCGGTTAAGACCAAGTTCATCGTCAGAAGGGATGCAGTTCCGTCCTGACCGGTGTTGGGGGCTGATTCAACAATGCAAAAAGTAAAAAAGCTATACGATGTCAAAGAAGATCGAATTTATCAATAGCCTGAAGGATCTGAACGAGTCGGACCTGACTGCAAAGATCCAGGAAGACGAGCTGCGGCTGAAAAAGCTGGAATTCGCGCACGCGATCTCGCCGCTGGAGAACCCGATGAGCATCCGGGCGCTGAGGAAGGATATTGCGCGGCTGAGGACGGTGCTTCACCAGCGCGTTGCGGAGAAAGCGGAGGCCGCAAAGCAATAATCGAATAAGCGGTCTCCCGGGAGGCCGGGGGTCTGCTAAATATAAAAAGTCAATACAATGGTTGAAAGAAATTTGCGCAAAACCAGGATCGGGGTGGTCAAGAACAACAAGATGAACAAGACCATCACCGTTACGGTCGAACGGAAGGTGAAGCACCCGATCTACGGGAAATTCGTCAAAAAGACGACCAGCTTCCACGCTCATGACGAGAAAAATGAGTGCGGTGTCGGCGACGTGGTGAAGATCATGGAAAGCCGTCCGCTAAGCAAGACCAAGCGCTGGCGCCTGGTGGAGGTGGTCGAAAAGGCTAAGTAAAATATTCTGAATTCTTAAAGTATATAACAATGATTCAGCAAGAAAGCAGGTTAAATGTAGCTGATAACAGCGGCGCCAAGGAAGTGTTGTGCATCCGCGTGTTGGGGAACAGCGGACAGGATTATGCAGGCATCGGAGACAAGATTGTCGTCACTGTCAAGGACGCGTTACCTTCCGGCGGGATCAAAAAAGGTACGGTGGCCAAGGCTGTTATCGTCCGGACCAAGAAGAAATTACGTCGCAAGGACGGCAGTTATATCAGCTTCGACGACAATGCGGTGGTATTGCTGAATGCATCCGACGAACCCCGGGGGACCCGCATTTTCGGGCCGGTAGCGAGGGAATTGCGTGACAAGGGTTATATGAAAATTATTTCACTTGCTCCCGAAGTGTTGTAGTTCGGCGAGATAAACTATAAAAAATGAGCAACAGATTCAAACCCAAGTTCAATATCAGGAAAGGTGACAGCGTGGTCGTGATCACCGGCGACGACAAGGACCTGAAGAAGGCCCGGAAAGTCCTGGACGTTTACCCGGACGAGGCGAAAGTGCTCGTCGAAGGGGTGAATATCGTGACCAAACACACGAAGCCTTCCGCACAGAACACCAAGGGCGGCATCGTGAAAAAGGAAGCTCCGATTCACATCTCCAACATTCAGCTGTGGGATGCCAAGAGCGGCGGACCGTCCAAGGTATCGCGTTCGCGGGAGAACGGAAAATTAGTTCGGATCGCTAAAAAATCAGGGGAGGCCATCAAATGAGTACCGCAAATCAAACGAGCCCGGTAAATCAAATCAGCCCGGTAAAATACACTCCGAGGCTGGCAGAAAAGTACAAGAAAGAAGTTGTACCTGCCCTCATGAAGAAATTCGGGTACAGTTCGGTCATGCAGACCCCGAAACTGGAAAAGATATGTATTAACCGCGGCGTAAACGGCGCCGTCACCGATAAGAAGCTGGTCGAGGTAGCCGTGGAGGAACTGACGATGATCACCGGCCAGAAGGCGGTTACGACCCAGTCGAAGAAGGATATTTCGAACTTCAAACTTCGTAAGAATATGCCGATCGGCGCAAGGGTGACGCTGCGGGGCGAGAGGATGTTCGAATTCCTCGACCGCCTGGTTTCGACGGCGCTGCCCCGCGTGCGGGACTTCAAGGGGATCAACGAAAAATCGTTCGACGGCAGGGGGAATTATACGCTCGGCATCACGGAGCAGATCATTTTCCCGGAGGTCGATATCGATAAAGTGAATAAGATCACAGGGATGGACATCACGTTCGTAACGACGGCGGGGACCAATGAAGAGGCGTATGAGCTGCTGAAGGAACTGGGCATGCCGTTCCGTAATATTCGTAAAGATTAATTAAATAATATAACACATGGCTAAAGAGTCTGTAAAGGCGAGACAAAGGAAAAGGGAGGCGTTATCGGCCAAATATGCCGAGAAGCGCGCCGCTTTGAAAGCCGCCGGGGATTACAAGGCGCTGGATCAATTGCCCCGGAACGCATCTCCGGTCCGGTTGCACAACCGGTGCCAGTTGACGGGTCGTCCGAGGGGGTATATCCGGTATTTCGGAATTTCCCGTGTGATCTTCCGCGACATGGCGCTGCAGGGGAAGATCCCGGGCGTCAGGAAGGCCAGCTGGTAATGTCCCGATGACCACATTCCCCTCCGGGGTGAGGATATCGCATTGTATATAAAATTGATAAAACGGCGGACGGATGTCCGCAAAAACCGAGGAAACAATGGTTACTGATCCAATAGCAGATTTTCTGACCAGAATCCGCAACGCGCAGCTGGCGAATCACCGGATAGTGGAGATCCCCGCGTCCAACCTGAAGAAGCGGATGACCGAGATCCTGTATGACAAGGGATATATCCTTAAATACAAGTTCGAGGACGATAGCAAGCAGGGCGTGATCAAGATCGCGCTGAAGTACGATCCGGCCACCAAGGAGCCGGCGATCAAATCGCTGGAGCGGATCAGCCGGCCGGGTCTGCGTCAGTATGCAAGCCCCGCGGAATTCACGAGGGTGAAGAACGGTTTGGGCGTCGCCATCCTGTCGACGTCAAAAGGCGTCATGACCGATAAGGAAGCCAAGTTGCAGAACGTCGGCGGGGAAGTGCTGTGCTACGTCTATTAGCGGTGTGCAACAGCGGAATAGATCATCGAATTTTTAAAAATAGTGAATTATGTCTCGTATAGGAAAACAGCCAGTCACGCTGCCCAAGGGAGTAACCGTCACGGTCGGACAACATAACCTTTTGACTGTAAAAGGCCCCAAAGGGGAGCTGAAGCAGGAAATTGACAGGGATATCACGGTGGAAGTAAAGGAAGATCACGTTTATTTCAACAGACCGACCGACCAGATCCGGCACCGTGCCCTGCACGGCCTTTATCGCGCGCTGGTGTTCAATATGGTGAAAGGCGTTACGGAAGGGTATAAAAGGCAGCTCGAACTGATCGGCGTTGGTTTCAAGGCTTCGAACCAGGGAAATATCCTGGACCTGGCGCTTGGCTATTCCCACAATATCATCTTCGAGGTGCCGAAGGAACTGAAACTGGGCACGTCGCAGGAGAAAGGGGAAAATCCGAAGATCACGCTGGAAGGGGTCGACAAGCAACTTCTCGGCCAGGTGGCCGCTAAGATCCGCAGCCTGCGCAAGCCCGAGCCTTATAAAGGCAAGGGGGTCCGCTACGTCGGAGAAGTCGTCCGCAAGAAGGCTGGTAAGGCCGCCGGTAAATAGTTTGAAAAAAGGTCTTTGCTGAGGGGCCCGCAGGGCGCCCGAAACAAGGGTCACAAATAAAAAGCATATGGTTACGAAAGCACTCAGAAGAGAAAAGATCAAATTCCGCGTCCGTAAGAAGATCGTGGGCACGACCGGAAGGCCGAGGCTGTCGGTTTTCCGCAGCAACGGCGACATCTATGTGCAGCTGATCGATGACAGCGAGGGGAAGACCCTGGCTTCCGCTTCTTCGCGGGACAAGGACATCCAGGCTCAGAAGGGGACAAAGGTGGAAAAAAGTAAAATGGTTGGCGCCGCGATTGCCCGCAAGGCTTCTGCGCTCGGTTTGGCGGATGTGACCTTCGACCGCGGTGGATACCTGTACCACGGAAGGGTAAAGGCGGTGGCGGAAGGCGCGCGGGAAGGCGGTTTGAAGTTCTAATAACACTGTAAAAAAGCATTTGTAAATACACACAATGGCACAAGTAATCTTAAACAGGGTAAAAGCCGGCGATCTGGAACTGAAAGAGAAGGTAGTGGCGATCAATCGCGTGGTGAAAACGACCAAGGGCGGCCGGGCGTTCAGCTTTTCCGCGCTGGTGGTCGTCGGGAACGAGAACGGCGTTGTCGGTCACGGGCTCGGCAAAGCCAAGGAAGTCCAGGAAGCCATCACCAAGGGCATCGAAGATGCGAAAAAGAACCTGATCAAGGTTCCGGTCCATCATGGCACGATCCCCCACGACCAACTGGCCAAAGAGGGTGCCGCTAAGGTGCTGATCAAGCCGGCCGCTCATGGTACCGGCGTGATCGCCGGAGGCTCGATGCGCGCGGTGCTCGAGAGCGCCGGGGTTACGGACGTGCTGGCCAAATCGCTGGGCTCCGCGAATCCCCATAACGTCGTGAAGGCGACTTTCAAGGCGCTGGCCATGTTACGCGAACCGATCACTGTGGGCAAGACGCGGCATATTTCATTAAAGAAAGTTTTTAACGGATAGTTATGGCAAAGATCAAGATCACGCAAGTCAAGAGCGGCATCGACCGGCCGGAGCGTCAGAAGCAGACGTTGAAGGCGCTGGGGTTGAACAAGCTCCACCATACCAAAGAGGTGGAAGCAACTCCGCAGATCCTCGGTATGGTCCGGGTTGTGGAGCACCTGGTCAAGGTTGAAGAAGTAAAATAATTTGGGCGCGTCCCGCAAGCGAGGGGAGATTCCCCGTAAGTAAAAATCAATACAATGCAACTACACACGATCCGGCCTGCAAAAGGCGCAACGCATAAAGAGAAACGCCTTGGCCGTGGCGAAGCATCCGGCAAAGGCGGCACTTCCACAAAAGGTAATAAAGGTCATCAGAGCCGTTCGGGTTTCAAGAACAGGCTGGCGCATGAGGGCGGTCAGATGCCGATCCAGCGCCGGATCCCCAAACGCGGATTCAACAATATTCACCGGGTGGAGTACAAAGTATTCAACCTGGGGCAGATCGATGAGCTGGTTGAAAAATACAGCCTGGCCGAGTTTACACCTGAGAATCTGTATATCAATGGTTTAATTAGCCAAACCGATCGCGTGAAAGTGCTCGGCACTGGAGAACTGAAGTCCAAGCTTCCGTTCAAGGTGAACGCTGTGAGCGGTAAGGCTAAAACGGCCATCGAAGGGGTTGGCGGAACTATAGAGATCCTGAAGTGATCTCCCTTAGGGTTTTTTTTGTAAATTGCATGACGCACCCTGCGGGTGCGTCGATTGTGCCTGTGTACTTTTTAAAAACGATGTGTTCCCGTGAAGAAAATCTTTCAAACGCTTAGAAATATTTGGAGCATCGACGATCTGAGAAGCAAGATCGTCGTGACGCTTGGCATGATATTCATTTTCCGGTTCGGCACTTTTATCGTGCTTCCCGGGATCGACCCGAACAAACTGAGCGCCCTGAATGGCGCGCAAAGCGGCGCGCTCGGGATGATCGACGCGTTTTCCGGCGGCGCATTTTCCCAGGCCTCCATTCTGGCGTTGGGGATCATGCCATATATCTCGGCATCGATCTTTATGCAACTCGTGACCATCCTGGTTCCGCAGATGCAAAAAGTTCAAAAGGAAGGCGCCAGCGGGCAAAAGAAGATCAACCAGTGGACGCGCTATCTTACGGTCCTGGTCACCTTCGTCCAGGCATACGCTTATGTCACCTACCTGAAAAATCTCGGACAGGGCGCCATTCTGTCGTCTTTCGCCGGGTATTTCTGGCTGACGACCCCGATCCTGCTGACCGCAGGCACGCTGTTCGTCATGTGGCTGGGTGAAAAAATCACGGATAAGGGACTTGGCAATGGTACTTCGCTGATCATCATGATCGGAATTCTGGCGCGTCTGCCGCGGTCCTTCGTGCAGGAGTGGCATTCCAAAACGGCCATGGGCAGCGGCGGCATCCTTATTTTCGTCATCGAGATCGCGATCATGGTGGCGATCAACATGGGGCTGATCGTCCTTACCGTCGGTGTCCGCAAGGTGCCGGTGAACTATGCCAAACAGATCGTAGGCAACCGCCAGTTCGGCGGCGCACGGCAGTTCCTGCCGTTAAAAGTGAACGCCGCAGGCGTCATGCCGATCATCTTCGCGCAGGCCATCATGTTCCTGCCGACGATCTTCGCCAGCTTCGAAACCACGAAGGGGATCGCGCGGATCTTCTCCGATCCCCGGGACTGGATCCATATGGTCGTTTACGGATCTATCGTGGTCGGGTTCACATTCCTCTATACAGCACTTATCTTCAATCCCAAACAAGTCGCGGACGACCTGAAGCGGAACAATGGTTTTATTCCCGGCGTCAAGCCCGGTCAGCCGACGGCTGATTATATCGGCTCCGTTATGGACAAGATCACGCTGCCGGGTGCATTTTTGCTGGCGATCGTCGGTATCCTGCCGGGTTTTGCACAAAGGCTTGGCGTAACGCAGGGTTTTGCTTCCTTTTTCGGCGGCACTTCGCTGCTGATCATGGTCGGCGTTATCCTGGATACCCTGCAGCAGGTCGAAACGCAGCTGCTCATGCGCCAGTATGATGGCCTGATGAAGAGCGGCCGGATCCAGGGCCGCCAGTCTTCGGTGTCTACCTCGGTGATATAGGGTAGAAGAATCTTTATGACCCAATACAAGACACCTGCGGAAATTGAGCTGATGCGGGAAAGCGCCCGGCTGGTCAGCAAGACCTTGGCGGAAACCGCCAAGGTGCTGAAGCCAGGCATTACCACGCTCCAGCTGGACAAGCTGATCGCGGATTTTATCCGGGATAGCGGTGCGACTCCTTCTTTCCTCCATTACCGGGGATATCCTTTTGCGTCCTGTATTTCGGTTAACGATGTGGTAGTACACGGTTTTCCAAACGACCGGCCATTGACCGAAGGGGACATCATATCGATCGATATCGGCGTGTTCAAAAATGGCTTTCATGGGGATCATGCGTATACTTTCGCCATCGGCGACCCCGGCCCGGAGATCATGCAACTGATCCGGGTGACGAAAGAGTCGCTCTACAAGGGTATTGAAAAGGCGGTCGCGGGCGGAAGGGTCGGGGATATCTCCTATGCTATCCAGGAACACACAGAAAAGCTTTACGGATACGGCGTGGTTCGCGAATTAGTCGGCCACGGGCTGGGCCGCCAGATGCATGAAGACCCGCAGGTCCCCAATTACGGCCGGCGGGGATCGGGCGCCAAACTCAAGGAGGGACTTGTCCTTGCAATCGAACCCATGATCAACCTGGGGAAGCGGGAAGTCTATACGGAGCGGGACGGCTGGACGGTGCGAACGGTGGATCATCAGCCGTCTGTCCATTTCGAACATGACGTGGCGGTGCGAAAACACCAGCCCGATATCCTGTCGGACTACAGCATCATCGAGGCTGCCGAAAAGGCGAATCCGCACCTGGTCACGGGAGACCCAGTCGTGCTTTCATGAGCGCAACAATCAGCAAACATCTTATCGTCATTGGCGGTGGCGCCGCGGGAATATTTTGCGCGGTCAATGCCGCACGGTTATGCCCGGGGCTTCGGGTTACCGTGCTGGAAAAGGCTGCAAAGCTGCTCAGCAAGGTCAGCGTGAGCGGCGGCGGGCGCTGCAACGTCACTCATGCCTGCTTTGATATCGCGGAGATGGCGAAGCGATACCCTCGAGGCGGGCAGTTCGTGAGAAAGGAATTATATCGATGGGGCGTTGCGGATACGATCGGTTGGTTTTCGGAGCGGGGGGTGGAACTCAAGACCGAAGCGGATGGCCGGATGTTCCCGGTCACGGATTCCTCCCAGACCATCATTGACTGCCTGGTACGAGAGGTCAATCGATTCGCGGTGGATATCAGGATGCACGCGGAAGTAAAGGCTGTGCTTCCCGCGGACGGGGTTTTAGCGGGTGGCGTCGCCCGCGGGTTCGCGGTGCAACTGGCGGATGGCCGGGAATTGGGGGCGGACTATGTGTGTGTCGCCTGCGGCGGCTATCCGAAATCGGCCATGTTCGATTGGATCCGGCGGCTTGGCCATTCGGTCGAGGAGCCGGTACCCTCTTTATTTACGTTCAACATGCCGGGAAATGCAATTACCCGGCTGACGGGCATTTCGGTTCCGGAGGCAGAGGTGAGTATCAGGGGAAGCAAGCTGCAGGAAACGGGACCGGTGCTGATCACGCATTGGGGCCTGAGTGGTCCGGCGGTGTTACGGCTTTCGGCCCGGGGCGCCAGAGACCTGGCGGCCGGTGGATATCGGTTTGATGTTCGCGTAAACTGGTTGCCGGGCCGGTCCGAGCAGCGGGTCAGGGAAGACCTGCAGCAGGCAAGGTATGACCTGGCGGCGCGGAAGGTATCGGGCGGAAATCCATTTGGGTTGCCGCAGCGGCTTTGGGAGTTCTGGCTGGCCGGCGCGGGAGTGCGGGACGACCTGCGATGGGCCGATCTGCCGGCCAAAGTGCTCAATAAACTTGTTCATTTGCTTTGTTTGGCTGAGTTTTCAATTGAAGGAAAGACGACCTTTAAGGAGGAATTTGTGACTGCCGGCGGCGTGCGACTGGACGAGGTGGATCCGTCGACTTGCGGGAGCAAAAAGGTGCCCGGGTTGTTCTTTGCAGGAGAGATACTGGATGTCGACGGCATCACCGGGGGCTTTAATTTTCAGCACGCCTGGACCAGCGGAATGGTCGCGGCGGAAGGCATTGCGGCGGCAGGCCTCGCCGCGAAAACCTTCGCATTAACCAGCAACTAAAAGAATCCGATATGGAAAAAGGTCATGCCAGCGCGGCTTTCGCGCCGGAACTGTCGCTATTGGTGCTCGCGCCGGCGGTCGATTTCTATAAAAAAGCCTTTGGCGCGCAGGAAGTGTTGGTCGTCAAGAACGAAGATGGATCGATCCATGTGGCTGAACTCAGTTTCCAGGGGCTGACCTTTCACCTGCACCAGGAAATGCCGCGGCCGGGTGCGGGGCGCGCGCCCGCTACCCTCGGCGGGACGACCGTCAACCTTGGCGTTTTCCTGGACGATCCGGACACTTTGATGGATAGTGCGTTGGCTGCGGGAGCGCGGTTGATCAGCGCGATGAAGGACTATGAATACGGCTACCGGCAAGGCTCGTTCGAGGATCCGTTCGGGCATCAGTGGACCCTGCAGAAGAAGCTGGCCAACGCGTGGGAAGGGGTGATTGGACCGGAAGGTGAAAAGATCGGGTAGTTCCGACAGGAGCGCATTGGCTTCGGGTTTTGCGGTTGCGCCCCGCGATGGGCGTTGTGGCTCGTATGGAGAGTCGGGCGTTGCGGTTTGCGCGTCGCTGGGGCGGGTGATACTATGCAATTTCGCGAAATGGCCGTTTTGCCCTGTATTGTCAAAAAGCGGACCCGAATGATTCCCAAAACCGACAATATAGGGCAAACTGAGCGTTTCTGAAAAATTCGGCTGGCTTGCAGTCGCCGGCGGATCATAAGATTAAGGCCGTTTTCCGGCAAAAATGTCGTAACTTTGCTACCCCGAATTAAAAAGCCCGGGGTTAATTTATGTCCGAAAATGAAATTGTTAACTCAAACGCTGAATCACAGGAGACGGCGGTAGCTGCGGCAGCGGCGGCCGACTCTACAGCGACAACAAAAGCACCTGTGGCGGCGCAGACAGCGCATGACGATTTTGACTGGAGCATCGACAAAAGGAATGTGGCCGCTTACACCAAGGAGGAAAAGGCCAAGTATGACAAGGTGTATGAGAACACATTCATCTCCATCACCGACGGTGAACTGGTCAAGGGCCTGGTGGTCGGAGTGACCAAGACCGATGTGGTAGTCAATATCGGCTTCAAGAGCGATGGCCTTGTTTCGCTGAATGAATTCCGGGATCTGCAGAATCTGCGGACCGGCGACGAAGTGGAAGTCATGGTTATCGAAAAGGAGGACCGGGACGGTCATCTGCATTTAAGCCGGAAGCAGGCCCGGATCACGCGCGCCTGGGAAAAGATCGTAGAGGTGCACAAGACTGGCGAAGTCGTAACGGGCACCGTCACGAGTAAGACCAAGGGTGGACTGATCGTCGATGTATTCGGGATGGAAACCTTCCTGCCCGGTTCGCAGATCGACGTCAAGCCGGTCACGGACTACGACCAATTCGTCGGAAAGACGATGGAATTCAAGGTCGTGAAGATCAACGAAGCGATCAAGAATGCAGTCGTATCACACAAAGCCCTCATCGAGAGCGATATCGAAGCGCAGCGCGCCGAGATCATCAGCAAACTCGAGAAAGGACAGGTACTGGAAGGCACGATCAAGAATATCACGGACTTTGGCGCCTTTATGGATCTGGGCGGCCTGGACGGATTGCTGTATATCACCGATATCAGCTGGGGCCGTATCAGCCATCCAAGCGAAGTCCTCAAGCTGGATCAGAAACTGCAAGTGGTTGTGCTGGATTTCGACGACGGCAAGAAGCGGATCAGCCTGGGACTGAAGCAGCTCACCCCGCATCCCTGGGACGTATTGCCGCCCGCTATCAGGGAAGGTGAGATCGTCAAGGGAAGGGTCGTCAATATCGAAGACTATGGCGCATTTTTGGAGATCATGCCGGGAGTGGAAGGGCTTGTGCATGTCAGCGAGATTACGTGGGCCAACACTCCGATCAATGCGAAGGAATTCTTCAAACTGGGCGACGAGCACAATGCCAAGATCGTGACGCTCGACAAGGATGCGCGGAAGATGAGCCTGTCGATCAAGCAGCTTAGCGAAGATCCGTGGAACACCATCGAGGTCAAGTTCCCGGTGGGCAGCCGTCACAACGGGCTTGTAAAGAATATCACGCCCTATGGGGTATTCGTCGAGCTCGCTCCGGGCATCGGCGGAATGATCCATATCAGCGACCTGAGCTGGTTGAAGCGGTTCAATCACCCGTCCGAATACACTAAGGTCGGGCATCATATCGATGTGATGATCCTTGGTATCGACAAGGACAACCGCAAACTGCAGCTTGGACATAAGCAACTGGAAGAAGACCCCTGGAATGCGCTGGAAGAGACGTTTGCCGTCGGTTCCGTCCATGAAGGGCTGGTGATCCGCCGGGACGACAAGGGTGCGATCGTGCAGTTGCCTTACGGGCTGGAAGGTTTTGCTCCTAACCGTCATCTGAATAAAGAGGATGGAAAACAAATCGTCGCCGACGAAACAGCGCCGTTCATGGTGATCGAGTTCGACCGGAACGAGAAGCGGATCGTTCTTTCCCACACCCGGATCTGGGAGCAGAGCCGGACGGAAGAGCGGGAAGCGCAGCGGAAGGAACAACGGGCAGATGCCGATAAGACGCGGAAAGCCGTCAAGAACATCCAGAGCAAGGTCGAGAAGCCGACACTCGGCGATCTCGGGGCGCTGGCTTCCATCAAGGAAAAGCTGAAACAGGAAGAAAAAGACCAGCATGCGCATGGCGGAAACACCGGTGGTGGGGAAGCCGCGCACTAGCCGATCGAATTGATACTCTCAGGAGGCCGTCCCGAATAGAGGGGGCGGCCTTTTTTTTACCGTAGCATATCGAAGTGCCCGGCAGTGAAGTCGAGCAGGGAGGAAAGTTTCAGATCGGCGGCGCCCCATTTGGGGAGGGCGAACTGATCCGCTACAGGAACGGCAACGCATTTCATGCGGGCCGCTTTTGCAGCGATCACGCCGTTGAATGAGTCTTCAAAGGCCACGCATTCGAGCGGATGGACGCCCAGCGCGGCGGCGCAGTCCATATAGACCTGCGGATGCGGCTTACCGTGAGGGAGATCGCCTGCAGAGGTGACGGTATCGAAATAATTGCCGATCTGCAGTTTATCAGTAACGATCCGCGCCAGTTCGAGCGGAGAGGAAGTGGCAAGGCCGATGCGGAATTCTTTTTTCCGGAAAAAGTCGAGTATTTCTCCGACTCCGGGCATCGGGGCGGCTTCCGCGCGGATCTTTTCAAATACGTTGGCATGGAGCGCGGCGCTCGCTGCGGGGATCCGCTGTTTGTCGATGCCGAAAACGCCGAACCAATAGTCCAGCCATTCGGGTGTCCGGAGGCCGGTGGTATGATGATATTGGATCGGTGAAAGGGTGACATTGAATTCGCGCAGGGTTTCCATTCCGGCCTCCTGCCAGTAGGGTTCGGAGTCGATGAGAAGGCCATCCATGTCGAAAATGACGGTGTTGAACTGCATGGCGTCAAAGGTAATGAGATGTACCGATTCCCTCAACAAATCGTAATTTCGTTCAGCGGTAAATCCTCCGCTGAACACAAGATGCGGCTCAGAGAACGATTGAAGCGATTCAGGTTCGTGCGAAAGTTGGTGTATGCCGTTGTTGGCATGGTGTCTTATCCCGGCCTGACGATCGTCAACCGGTTGAAGATTTCAGGTACTGAACATTTGAGGCGCCTGCCGAAGGGAAATGTTCTTTTTGTGAGTAATCATCAGACGTATTTTGCGGATGTGATCACGTTCCTGCATATTTTTTGTGCGGTCAAATGGGGGAAGAAGGACCGCCTCGGCATGCCGTATTATCTCCTGAATCCCTTTACGAATGTATACTATGTAGCTGCCGAAGAGACGATGCGGGCTACCTGGGTAAGCCGCCTTTTCACCATGGCGGGCGCGCTGACGGTGCGGAGGACCTGGAACAAGGAAAGCAAAGAGGTCAGGAAGGGGCTTGACCCTTCAGATACCCGGAAGATCACGCGGGCCCTTGAGGACAGTTGGGTGATCACCTTCCCGCAAGGAACGACAAAGGCATTCGCTCCTGGCCGCAAGGGGACCGCTCTCATCATCAAGCAGAACCACCCTATCGTCATTCCCGTGGTGATCGGCGGCTTTTGGCGGGCTTTCAACAAGAAAGGACTGAAATTCAAAAAAAAGGGTGTTCAATTGAGCGTGACCTTCAAGGAGCCTTTGACGATCGACTACGATGCGCCAGCGGAAAAGATCATGGAGCAGATCATGGATGCGATCGAGCAAAGCAAACAATTCATGATGCGCGGCGCGCATCACTGGGTCACGGAAAAAGTGTAAAGCGAGTAACCAGGCAGGCCGTCCCGGCCGACCCCCTGGACCACTACAGCGAATTTGCCGGTCAGATCGGAAGTATATACCGACTGAATTATTTTTCCTGCCGCGCCAGTCTTGATGTCAGGAGCCCAAAGTAATTCTTCGCGGAAATCGGGAATACTGGGCTGGCCTTTGCTGAGTCCGTCATATACCGGCGTATAGAATTCCCGGTGCAGTTGCAGGCCCGCATAGGGAAAGGCCACCGCATTCGGGTCGAGCTCAACGCTGGCCATCTCACCGTCGTAAGACCTGAATGCTACGATACCGTCGGTGACGGAGGGTCCGAGTATATATTTATGGGAGACAACGTCGATCGTCTTTATCTTGCCGGGGTCTGCTTCGATCAGCCGGTCGGCATTGAACACGGGGACGCCATCTATAAGCAGCAACGGGTCGTCGTCAAAAAATACATTAAAAAGCGCATTCCGGACCCGGAAGTGGGGGCGGCCCGATCTTCGCCGGATACGGACGTTGTCGACAAATTCCTGGATCACTTCTTCCAGTGTGACAAAACGCGTGTAATCATCGAGGTTGTAACTGAGGTCGGATGTGCCATAAAAGGCAAGCGTGTCTTCCGTAACGGCGGAGAACCGGTGCCGGTCGGCGGACCGGTAGGCATTCTCAGCCTGTGCATTGATGCTGCGCTGAAGCAATTGTTTCGACCAGTCGAGCGAGTAGGCGGGCGCGGGAAGGGGGTAGGCCGCAAACCGGTCGGACCAGGGATTGACGATCTCCAGCCGTGCATTGCTGTCGATCTGGTTGTTAGTTTGGGCGATAAGGTTCCTGTTTCCGTAAAAACTCCCAATGTGGAAATACAACGTGCCGTCAGGCTTGCTGAGGGCGGTCGCGAGTTCGGGATGCGTCCCCGGCATGGAGAGGTAGCCAACCATCGGGCGTGGCGGCTGGCCGATTCGTTTATCCGTCAGCTTCGCGGTGACGATCGGACCATTCGGTTCGGGCAGGAATTCGAACGTGGGTTTTCTGAGGATATCCTCCCACCTGAACCGGGACCAACCCCGGGTGAGCATCAAATTATCCAATATTTCGGCCGAGTCCGGCCCTGCGTTCCAACCCGCCGGCAGGTCGATCGGGCCTTTCAATTCGGACGCCAGCAGCAGCCATGTGAGCAAGCTGGCGTTGGGAATGGACTGCAGGGAATCGAGATGGAAGACGGACATGGAAAGGTCGGCGGAAACGGCGGCGCCGGTATTGTCGGTCGTGGTCAGCTCGATGGCCAGCCGGGTCCGGGGGGATGAGGCACGAGATGAGGCGGCGGACGGAGACGGGGAAGGGGAGGCGGATGGGTAAGCGGAGGCGGATGGGGTCGTTGAGGCGGCGGATGGGGACGGGGAAGGGGAGGCGGATGGGGACGGAGACGGGGAAGGGGAGGCGGATGCGGATGGTGGCGCGGTCGCGTCGATGCCGATGTGCATCCAGTGTTTCGGTTGCCGGAACCAAAGCCTTTCGCAAACCGGCTGCCGGTCTCCGTCGAAGAGGGTAAGGTGAGAGATGCCGGCGTCGAGACTATCCTTGTCGATGCTGAAGCTGGTCGCATTACCGCTAAGAAAGTTCATTTCGACCAGCCGCACCCTCGCGCGGGTATGCACGAAGAGATAGACGACCGGTTTGGCTACGGAACCGGCGGCGTGAACGGTAATACGGATCCGGTGTTCGTCCTGGTCTTCCACGTGCATCACGTAGCCCTGGTCGTATGCGGCGGGCAATGGCTTGTCAACGACGGAATGGTTGATCGTTGCCGTTGCGATATAAGTTGTTCCGGCCGCAGGTGTCAGGACGAACCTTCCTGTTCCGGCAGCGCCGGTGTGAAAGCGGGCGACCGTATCCTTTTGGGCGTTGCAGACGACGCCGTCGATTGGGACCGGTCTCCCGTTGCGGCCAGTCGTGATAACGGCAATGGTAGAGGCGAGGCCGGCCACGAGATTGCCACCTTCAGGGAAGAGCCTGATCGACGCGCGCGGGCTGTCCGTCGAGCGGGCGGGCGCCATGAGGTCGGCAGTTCGGGCGGGGGCCACAGGGTCGACTGTGCGAGGAGGGGTAATGAGGTCGGCCCCGCGGGGAGCTGTGGCGCTATCGGCACCGGAATCATTCAGCGTGTTGAAAATTGTGAGCGCCTGGCTGTAATAGAGATCGGGGTTGAAATTCTTCATCCAACTCGTATAGGCCCTGAACAGGTATTCGCCCGATGGAACGGACAAAGGGATGCTGAATGAGCCGTCGCCTTTTCCCGCCTTCAGCCCGATCTTAGCCTGAAGGACCGGGTGCTGGTCCCTGTCCAGGAGCTCGATATAGGCGATGCCGGACAGCGCGGCCGGCTTGTCGGTCCCGCCGTCAAAGTCATATGCCTTAAACCATATCGTTTCACCGGCCAGGTAAAAACTCCGGTCGACGTGGATGAAGAGTTTTTCCTGCGGCGACTCCGCGAGGTAACGGCTGAAAACGGAGCGGAGGCTGTCTTTGCCATCTTCCTGCGCCAGCGCGACGCCGGCGATTGCCAGGAGGAGCAGGGAAAGGATCCAGCGTTTGTATGGTTTTATCATCATTGTTCCATTCGGTTATCAAGGCATAAAAGGCGGACGGACGTTCGTACCGCCCAGCAAAAGACAGTTCAGACAGACGCTGGACGCCAGGACAAGGGGGCCGCCGCTGATAAAATACCAGGGAGCGTAGTTTGTATCGGGGTAATTGTAGACGAACGGGTCGGGGTAGCCGGGCGCAATGGACGTCGTATCACAGCCGTAGGCCGGCTGGTTGTGCTGCCAGTTCGTGAATGAGGATTCCCTGATCAGGATCCGCTGCTGCTGTTCGGTGGTGGCGGTGATGAAGCCGATGGCAGGCAGGGAAGGATCGCTGGTACACCTGATATTACCGGTCAGCTGCGTGGGCTGCACGTCGAAGAGCGTACCGACGTCCTGGGAAGTTTTGGCGATGATCTGCCAATAGTTGTAGGCGTCCAGGGTCAGCGCATATTGGTGCACCAGGATACTGTAGACCTTTGTGACCCTGGCGTCGCCGTTTGGGACCGTGAGAAGGGGGAAGCTGTCGATGACGGCGCTTGATTCCGCGGCGGAACTTGCCAGAAGGATACTGGCCGAAGTATCGGTCGTCCAGCACTGCTGCGTCTGGTTGGTGGAGTCCTGCGCGTATATCCTGCCGTTGGCCACCCCCCAAACAGTCATCAGCTGGGCATCGTGTTCCCAGGTCTCGTTGTAGGTATAGCGGTAATATCGGGTGTTGCCGGTGGGATCGTGGGTGCCGGCATAGATATTCAGGTCGAATGGCTGACGCCAGAAAATGCTATCGATCGGCGGGGTGACCAGGCAGGGCACCGGGTCCGAATTGTATACTTCCCCGTTGAATGCGACGATGGCGATACTATATTTCCGCGTCGGATCGAGGGTCAGGGGATCGCTGGCGTACCGGCCTGTGCCGATGATCTCCGACAGCGGCCACGATCCGCCGCCCGCGCCAACGATGGCTACGCGGGCGCCAAGTTCAGGAATTCCCTGGACGGTGCTATCACCGAGATTCCGGGTCCGGGTCAGTTTGAAGGTCGTGACCGTGTTGGCGCCTATGTTGATGAAACCATCCACGACCAGGTAATGGTTCGGGTTGGTGATGGCGGGCGGCGCATAGGCCTGCCGGCAGGCAGCCAGCAAGATCGCGGAGACAAGCGCCAGGGCGGCCCAGGAGTGGCGAAGACGGCGAATGAGCAGTATATGGTAATTCCGGTGTTTCATGTCAAAATCTGATCGTGTAGGTGATAAATGGAATTTGTGTCCCGAAGATCGATAGCTGGTACCCTTTTATCGTTCCGTTTTCCTGGATAAAATATACCGAATAGGGATTCTTCCGGCCCGTCAGGTTGTAGACCCCGACCGTCCAGAAGTTGTGAAGCTTTTGCGTCAGCCGGTTGTTGCCGTCAATAATAAAAGAAGCATCCGTTCGAAAATAGTCGGGTATCCGGTATTGGTTGCGCTGCGAGTAATACAAACCGGGCGACCCGTCGAGATCGAAGACGGCGAGGGGAAGAGTGATGGGCCTGCCGGTGCTGTAGACCATGTTGACCGACATGCTGTACCGGTGCGAGAAGCGATAGTTCGCGATGAAATTCAGGTTGTGGGGCTTGTCGAAGCTTGCGGGATACCAATTCCCGTTGCTGATCAGCTGACCGGCGAGCGGATCATCCTGGCGCAGCAGGGTCCTGGACCACGTATAGCTGAGCCAACCATTGAACTTTCCTTCAGTTTTGCGCAGCAGTAATTCCACGCCGTAGGCTTTTCCTTTTGTTTCGAGGACGTCCGTTTCAATGTGTGGATTCAGGAGAAGGTTGGCGCCGCTCTTGTAATCGAGATAGTTATCGATCCATTTATAATAAAGTTCAACGGACGTTTCGACCTTGTTGGAAAGGAAATTCCGGTAGTAGCCGAAGGACACCTGCCTTCCGTGTTGCGGCCTGATGTGGGCGTCGCTCAGCTTCCAGATATCGGTCGGGGAAACCGAAACCGTATTGGACAACATGTGGATGTACTGCTCCAGCGTGTTGTAACTGGCTTTTATCGAGCCGTTCTCCGACACGGCATACCGCGCCGAGATCCGGACCTCGGGCGCCGACCAGGTCTTGATGATCTTGCCGCCGCTATAAAAAGCGGTGTCGATAACGGTGTTCAGTTCCCTTGGCAGCCCCGGCGCATAGTTGTACACGTCATGCGGGCCCAGGTAATTGAATACCGAGTACCGCAACCCGCCGCTTATGGTGAGCCGGTTGTTCACAGAATACTGGTCGCCGAGATAGATCGCGCTTTCCAGGCCCTGTTCCGCAGGAAGAGTGGAATCGACAATAAGGGACTTTTCTCCCTCGGGGCTGTAGGTGCCGGGATGCAATTTGTAATAGACCGCGCTGAGACCGTAGCTGACCTGGTTCTTATTATCCGGGGCAAAGGTGAATTCGGAGCGGAAATAGGTTTGACCGATCTGAAATCCGAGCCTGAAGCCGTTCGTGGAGTCCCGGCTATCGGAAATATTGTACTGGTACCGGTCGATCCCCGCCGTGAACAGCGCATTGGAACGGTTGTTAAAGATGTGTTTCCATTTGAGGTTGGTGCTGGCATTGGTATACTTGTACGTGGTATCGTTGCCGAGCCGGAACCGGTCCGCGCTGTAATAGCCCATGATATTGAGGGTGTTTTTCTCGTCGATGCGGTGCGTGATACGCAGGTTGGCGTCGTAGAAGTTGGCGGAGCTGTTGTTATAGGCGCTGCTGGCGGGGAGACTGTTGAGCAGCCAGTCGGAGTAGGTCGTGCGGACCGCGGCGACCAGCGTCGTCCTGTCCTTTTGGATCGGCCCCTCGATGCTCAGCTTGCTCGTGAGTGGGCCGATCCCCGCCACGCCGCTCCATTTTTTGGTGTTGCCATCCGGCATCGAGATATCGAGGACGGAAGACAGGCGGCCGCCGAATTTTTCGGGTATGGCGCTTTTGTATAGCTCGATCCCCTTCACGACGTCGGGATTAAAAGAGGAAAAGAAGCCGAAAAGGTGTGTCGGATTATAAATGGTGGCGCCGTCAAAGAGCGTGAGATTTTGATCGGTCGAGCCACCCCGGACATTGATCCCGTTGCTGGCCTCCCCGACAGATGTAACGCCGGGCAGCGTCAGCACGACCTTCAGCACGTCGGCCTCGCCGAACACGACAGGCACCTGGCGGATAGTGCGGATATTCAGGCGGTTCACACCCATCTGCACGCTTTTGGTATTCGAAGTCTTTTCGGCGGAAACAATGGCCGCCCTGAGAGTGGTCACGGCTTCCTGCATGTCAATGTTGAGGCGGCCATCCGAATAGAGGACGATCTGGCGGCGGGTGTCTCTCATGCCGGCATCGGTCAGCCGGATCAGGTGTCGGCCCTTGGGAAGGGTCAGCGAATAATAGCCGAATTGATCGGTCGCAACCGATGTCGCGGATCCGTCCGCAAACAGGGTCGCACCGACGATGGGTTCTCCCGTATTGTCATCTTTTACATACCCTGCGACCGTAGCCTTTCCCTGACCGACCGTCGCGGTCCTGGCGCCGATATCGTAGACCCGGTTCTCCGCCAGCATTTGCTTTAGGCGCGCTTTTTCGGGCTGCTCGTCGTCAGTTGCAAACACCGCTTGTCCCTTGCTTCCCGGTGCCGAAACGGGTCCGCCGAACCGGGCGGGAAGCGTGGTGACGATGGTCACGTGCCGGGTGATGAAGATGCGTTTGCCCGAATCGATGGAATAGTGAAAGTCGGTATTTTGAAAAAGCTCATCCAGAATCTGCCGAACAGTTGCCCTATTGAGCGTCATCTCGATCGAAAGGCTATCGAAGTCAGCCGGGTCGTAATAGAAGCGATAACCGGTCACGGTTTCGATCCGGGCTGTCAACCGGCCAAAAGTGTATCCCTCAAAATTGCCGGTTACCGTCGGCTCAAGCTGGGCGCGGGCCTGCAGGGAAAGCACCAGGCAAGCGGAATAGAGCAATAGTCGGATCGGCCGGCAGCGCATGGTCAGTTTTTTGTTTGCTGGTAAAAGGCAGCGGTTTCCATAAGCGATGCCTCGAAGCGGTCCTTGAACGAAAGGTGATTGCGCCGGATGAATTTCCTCACGTCTTCCTTCTTATCGGCGAGGACCCGGATCAATTCCTTCCGGTTGCCGACCCGGTAAGC
>DATNBP010000156.1:0-5135 GCA_035572015.1 Puia sp.
CAGCGCGCTGCTCCTTGGCGCCAAGCTGGCGGAGCAATTCACCGACGGAACGGTCAGACGGCATTTCCATGCGGCGCTGTTCAAGATCAAAGCGGTGCTGCGTTCGCCGGATAAAGAATATGTCGAAAGCCTGACCGGACATATCGAGATCCTGACCAGGCATAACCCCGACCTCGACTCGCCCCGCCAGTATCTCTCCCAGCTGCAGCAGGCCGCCGTCAACAAAAGGATCGTTCACCTGCACTATCGATCCAACGGGAAGGAAGAGGTGACCGTCCGGAAAGTCGAGCCGATCGGCCTGCTCCATTATGGCAATGCCTGGCACCTGATCGGCTGGTGCCACCTGCGCCAGGATTACCGGGATTTCCGGATCAGCAGGATGCTGGGCGTGTCGCTGGATGACCGGTGCTTCGATCCCTCGGCGCACCCGTCGATCCGGGAATATACCGACAAGATCATGCGCGAATCGGACCTCGAGGAGGCGATCGTCTGGTTTGACCGGGAAGTCGCGAAATATATGCAGGAGCAGAAATACCTGAACGGTTTTGTATCCGAGGAAGTCCTGGACGACGGGGTCCGGATGAAGTTCCTCACGTCCAATTTCGGGTACTTCGGGCGCTGGCTGCTGACCTACACCAACCGTGTCCGGGTGGAGTCGCCCGCGGCGCTGACAGACACCATGAAAGAACTGGCGGGAAAAATCTCCGCCCACTACGAGCACTCCTGACAACGATTTGAAAACAAGCGACGTATGCTGGCCGGGTTATGTTGAAGGATTTCGATACATTGCAAAGAAATGACGTATAAGCCATGAGCTTTTTGATTCAGCGCCTGCAGGAGAACGGACTTGATTTGATCGCGATGGAGGATTCTGAGCATGGAACAAGGGTCACGCTGCTGCCGGCGTTCGGGGCGATCCTCCATGCTTTTATGGTGCGCGGGAACGACGGTAAGCTGATTAATGTCATCGATAACTACGCCGGGCCGGCGGAACTGAAAAAGGGCCTGGGCTTTTCCTTCAAGGGTCCCAAATTGTCGCCCTTCCCCTGCCGCATCCGGGATGGCCGCTATCATTTCGAAGGCAGGGAATACCGGTTCACCCACCTGTTCGGGGACGGATCGGCCATTCACGGGTTGCTGTACGACCGTCCTTTTTCGGTGTTGGAAGAAGCAACCGGCGATCATTCCGCCACTGTTGCGCTGGGCTATACGTACCGGCGGGAAGACCCCGGGTACCCGTTCGAATACGACTGCCAGGTGAAATATATCCTGCATCCGGATGCCGTGCTCGAAGTCGTGACGGCCGTTACGAATCTCGATCAAACCGTCATCCCGATCGCCGACGGGTGGCATCCCTATTTCCGGCTGGGGGGAAAGGTTGACGACTGGCAGTTGCAGTTCCATGCGGCTGCCAAACTGGAGTTTGATGCCCAACTGATCCCCACCGGGCGACTGTTGCAATATGACGAATTCGAGACGCCGCGGCGGATCGGCGATACTTCACTTGACAATTGTTTCAGCGTGAAGCCCGACCTGGTCAGCGCTGCATGCGAGTTGCGGCACCCGGCCACCGGTCTCAGCGTCTCTTTCTTTCCCGACGCGCGGTATCCATACCTCCAGATCTACACGCCCCAATCCCGCGACAGCATCGCGGTCGAAAACCTGAGCGGCGCCCCCGACTGCTTCAACAACAAAATGGGCCTGACCCTCTTATCGCCGGGACATTCACAAATTTTTACGGTCCGCTACAAGGTTGGCGTCCGGTAAAAAATTACCTTGCCCCCTCAATTCGTTCGCATGAAGATGGTCAATTATATCGTGATGGCTGCGCTGGCTATCGGCTTCGCCGGATGCGTCGATATCGATGAAACGATCGACATCAATCCGAACGGGAGCGGCAGCCTGACGATGGACATGGACCTCGGGCAGGCGCTCGCGATGATGCAGCAATATGCGGGAAAGGAAGAACTGGCGAAAAGGGGGATGCAAGACATGGACACCACGATCTGGATGCAGGACGTCCTGGAAGCCGACACCAGCCTTTCGCCGGACAAGAAGGCGGTGCTGGCGGCGGGAAGCGTACATCTGAAATTGAAGGTGGACGAAAAATTGTTCAAGGTGCATATGCTGTTCCCCTTCACGAACCAAGACAACCTGCAGAAGTTGTACGCCACGATCGGAGACGGCTCGCTCGCGAAAACGCCCTTGTTCAACGGATTCGGCGGAGAGGGAACGAAATCCGGAAATCTCAACTTCGGGCAGTTCAACGCCGTCTATGATTTCAGCAGCCATGACGGGCTGATCAGCAAGCAGGTCAATGACGCGAAATGGAAGGACCTGCTGAACGACCCCCAGGTGGCGCAATTACGGCAGATTGCCGGGATGGACAGCGGGATCCGCATCAACTATGTGACAACGATCCAGCTTCCCAGACCAGTTAAAAAAATCGCAAACCCGGTGGCTTCCCTATCCGGCGACAAGAAGACGGTCGTCATGAAGGTCAACCTCATCGACGTCCTCGACCACCCGGATCAATTCGGCTACCGCATAGATTATTAGTCATGATACAAGCAGATTTTCTGGTTATCGGTTCGGGCATCGCAGGGCTAAGCTATGCGCTGAAGGTGGCCCAGCACCATCCCGAGAAAAAAGTCCTCGTGATCACCAAGACCCGGGCCGACGAGACCAATACGAAATATGCCCAGGGCGGGATCGCAGGCGTGACGGATCTCGAGAACGACAGCTACGACAAGCATATCCAGGATACGCTGATCGCGGGCGACGGGCTTTGCAACCCGAGGACCGTCGAGATCGTCGTGACCGAGGGGCCGGAAAGGATCAGGGAGATCATCAAATGGGGCACGCGGTTCGACAAGGATGCTGAAGGGGATTATAAGCTGGGAAAGGAAGGCGGCCATTCCGAATTCCGCATCCTGCACCACAAGGATGTGACGGGTAAGGAGATCGAACGTGCGTTGCTCGACACCGTCGGCAAGCAGAAGAATATCGAGATCATCAAGCACTGGTTCGTACTGGACCTCATCACCCAGCACCACCTCGGATACCTGGTGACCAAATCAACGCCCGACATCGAATGTTACGGCGTCTACGCCCTCGATCAGCACACCAACAAGATCGTTCGCATTTTGTCGAAGGTCACATTGCTGGCGACGGGTGGCAACGGGCAGGCGTACCGGACGACCACCAACCCGACGATCGCGACGGGGGACGGCGTCGCCATGGTGTACCGCGCAAAGGGACGGATCGAAAATATGGAGTTCATCCAGTTCCATCCGACGGCGTTGTTCGAGCCGGGCGTAAGCCCTTCTTTCCTCATCACCGAAGCGGTCCGCGGGGACGGCGGCATCCTGCGCAACGGCAAGGGTGAGGCGTTCATGGAAAAATACGATCCCCGCAAAGACCTTGCGCCCCGCGATATCGTTGCCCGCGCGCTGGACAGCGAAATGAAAAAGGCAGGGACGGAACACGTGTACCTGGATTGTCGCCATATGGACCGGGCCAAATTCATAGAGCATTTCCCGAATATTTACGAAAAATGCCGCTCCATCGGGATCGATGTGGGCGTGCAGATGATCCCCGTGGCGCCCGCGGCCCATTACAGCTGCGGCGGGATAAAAGTCGACGAATGGGGCCGGACGTCGATTTCGCATTTGTATGCGTGCGGCGAATGCAGCTCGACCGGGTTGCATGGCGCCAACCGCCTGGCCAGCAATTCCCTGCTGGAAGCGCTGGTATTCTCCCACCGGTGCTACCTGGACAGCGTGCAGCAGGTCCCGTATATCGACTTCCGGACGGGTATCCCCGACTGGAACGCGGAGGGCACGACGGAGCCCGATGAAATGATCCTGATCACCCAAAGTCTTAAGGAATTGCAGTTGCTGATGAGCGATTATGTCGGGATCGTGAGGACCCATACGCGTTTGCAGCGGGCCAGCAAACGGCTTGACCTGTTGCATGAGGAGATCGAATCCCTCTATGAAACGACGGCGGTTTCCCCGCAACTCTGCGAAGTCCGCAACCTCATCACGGTAGGGTACCTGATCGTGAAGGAGGCGCAATTCAGGAAAGAAAGCCGCGGTTTGCATTATAATACCGACTATCCGCAGAAAAGTCCGCTGGTGCAGAATATTGTTTTATAGCGTCTTTGCTATCTTCGCAGTATGAACAGTTCCGATTCGCCGTCTTCCCCCGTCAGGCGGGCCATGATCCTCGCCGCGGGGCTGGGCACCCGGTTCAAACCCTGGACCGACAGGCACCCGAAGGCGCTGGCACTGGTCAATGGGAAGAGCCTCCTGCAACGGAATATCGAATACCTGCAAAAGTGGGGGATCCGTGACGTCGTCATCAACGTACACCATTTTGCGCGCCAGATCGTGGATGCACTGACCGTCAACGACGGCTGGGGCAGCGAGTATACGATCAGCGATGAGACCGATGCCGTGCTCGAGACGGGCGGAGGCATGCTAAAGGCGAGGAACCTGCTCGATGCGGGCCCGTTCGTGCTGATGAACGTCGACATCCTCACCGATATGGACCTGGCGGATATGATCGACGACCATTTCCGCCACCGGCCGCTGGCCACGCTGGCAGTCACCGGACGGAGCACGTCGCGCTATTTTTTGTGGGACGACCGGGACGAGCTTTGCGGTTGGCGGAACACGACGACCGGGGAGGAGCGGATGGCCCGCACGCCATTGGGCGCGGTCGTGCAGAAGGCGTTCAGCGGCATTCACGTCATCGACCCCGTGATCTTTCATCATATCGGGCTGAGGGGTAAATTCTCGATGGTCGATCTGTATCTGAGCCTGTCCGGTAACCATTCCATCCGGGCGTATGATCATAGCCGGTCCCGCCTGATCGACGTGGGCCGGCCGGAATCGGTGGCGAAGGCGGAACAGATGTTTCACTAATTGGTTTCCCGGGACAACTGCGCGACGGCTCCCGCACAGAGGGCCTGGTTACAGAAATATATTATTTCATTAGTGTCTCGTTAAGGTAATAAGCAGTTCTTTGAAAGTCTTGATACGCCTGCATTTCAGGGAGATTTAGTCGCGTGACGATTTGAAATCGCCAATTTTATAACTTACTGAAAATCAGAACGGTTATATGAATGG
>DATNBP010000157.1:0-8680 GCA_035572015.1 Puia sp.
GGCTGCTCGTTCGTTCGGGAAACGGTGGCCAGTCCTACGCGAGTGTCACGCCGACAAACGGTTTTAAGGACGGTTGGGATATCTACTCCATTGCATTCGTTGCGCCGGATACCGGGTTCGCGGTTGGCCTGCTGGGCCGGATCCTCAAGACCATGGATGGGGGCCAGACCTGGAATACTTACTCGCCGACGTATATTCCTGTCACCGCAGTCAGTTTTCCATCGCCTTCCACCGGTTACGCGACCA
Source organism: Puia sp. (assembly GCA_035572015.1). Taxonomy (GTDB): domain Bacteria; phylum Bacteroidota; class Bacteroidia; order Chitinophagales; family Chitinophagaceae; genus Puia. Next base: position 247 of record DATNBP010000157.1, read on the forward strand.
CCTGGAACAATGTCTACAAGACAACCGACAGTGGACAGACCTGGAATCTGCTGGGTTTGACGACCGGGACTGCATACGGCAGTTCGAGCCGGTTTGAACGGGCGCATTTTCTCAATGCCGACACGGGGTTTGTGACCGCCTCCTCCAGCGTGGAGGTCTACCGGACGACCGATGGGGGCCAAACATGGGCAGGAGCCAACCCTGCCCCCTATAGTTACGACAACACGATCGGTATGTCCTTCCCATCACCAGATACCGGCTATATTTCGCTCGAAGAAAGCGGGGCCTGCTGCAGCGGCATGATCGAAAAGACGACCAACGGGGGTCAGACCTGGTCGACCGTCTGGGGCTCCCAATACGATAACCAATATTTCTCCGATATCACTTATGTCGATCCCATGACGGTATACGGTATTCAATACTATCAGCTGTTCAAATCGATCGACGGGGGTGCGACCTGGAAAGTAGTTTACACGGCAGACTACTATCAACTGACGGGTGTAGTGTTTACCGATATAAATAACGGCTATCTCACGGATGCGAATGGCTATATCCACATCAGCCGTGACGGCGGCCAGACCTGGCAGCAGGTCAACTACCCCGGAACCATGATCTTGCCGGCGCCGATCACTTCCCTTGCTTTTTTTAACGGGGCCATCGGCTACATGGGTGGAGGAAACCAATTCGGGCCGGGCAACTATGGATACATCTTCAAGACGATCGATAGCGGCCGCACCTGGCACGCTGTCAACGACCTGAGCGCCACCAGTATTCAATTCACGTCCGACAGCAACGTGATCGTCGCCGGCTTCGGGGGTGAGATTGTAAAAAGCAGGATCGGCGGGTGGCTGGTGGATTCGTTGCAGGAGGTATATGACGGGTCTTGCGGCGCGCGCCTTTCGGCAAGCGTAGGGGTTGCGCCGGGGAGGGTGGACAGCATCAGTTTCATTATCACCGGGCCGAATGGGGCCGTCATTCAAATTCCCGCGTCGCCGGCCTCGGTGATCAACGGCAATACGGATGTCATGTCGCCGGACTCCTCCTTCCTGTCGCCCGGTGTACAGTATACGGCGCAGGTGCGTTTCCTTTACCATGGCGATTTCCGATACAGCAACGCCGTCACCATTACAGGCCCGGGCGTCGCGGCCCCGGTCATTAAGGACAGCCTTGGCTGGCTGGTATCCAACTACAACAACAATATCTGGTATCTCAACGGGGTCGTCATCCCCGGGACCAATGCGCCGGTCTGGCAACCAAACAGTCCGGGTGTCTATTCAGCCCAGGCAAGGAACTATCCCTGCGTGAGCGCGATGTCGGATTCCGTTACCTTGAACAGCTCCTGGTTTGCGGATAGTCTGATCGCGCAATCCACCGATAGTTGCGCCGAGCTTTTTTCGACAACCATCCATGTGGCTCTGGCTTCCGTCTACAACGTGTCGATCGAGGTCTCCGATTCGCTTGGGTATCTACAGGAAATTGACCTCAGCCCTGCCACTGTGACCAATTCGACGGCTTCCTACTCCGCGAAATTGAATTCCTATGTCCCCGGGATAACCTATACCGCTAAGGTCCGCCTCGTTTTTAATGGCAGCTTCCAATATGGGCAACCGACCAGTTGGGTCGGGGTGAATATACAGCAACCGACGATCACCCGCGATGCAGCGGGTGTCTTACACTCCTCCGCGACCACGGGCAATCAGTGGTATCTGAACAATACGGCGATCCCCGGCGCGGCCCTGAACCAATATAATCCGGCGGCTGCGGGTGTGTATACCGTGCAAGTGACGGTCGGGTCGTGTGTCAGCGCGATGTCCGATACGGTCGACGTTGCGGCCGCAAGTACCACCGGCACCGGAACCAGCGCCAATCTCGGGGTAGTCATCTATCCCAATCCGGTCAAGGATCAATTGACGGTGATGAATACACAGGACCGGTCGCTTGTGCTGACGATTGTCAATATGACCGGGGTGCAGGTATATACAGTTGCTTTAACGGCTAACCAGGGTGTCCTTTCGGTTGGCGGTCTGCCCCCGGGGCAATATATCCTGCATGTTCAGGACGGCAATACAGGGGAGACGGCGAATGTACGGTTCGTTAAGGTGTAAGGTAATTGATTTACTATTATAAGACGTGCAGGCTAGCGGTAGGTCGGGTAAAAACCGTGGCCGGCCCGGATTAGCGCGTCCATCTGGTCGTTATGCTGCTGGAAGATCTCCATGAGCATCCGGGGCGCTTCTGTGATGCCCAGGCATTTTTCGCGGAAATTCGCAAAATTGACGGGAATGCCGTCGAGGACCATTTCGCGTTCGAGCTTGAGGACTTTGCTTCGGAGGGTGTCTAGGTACTGGTTGACCTGGCGGGCCTGGTCGTTGTTTCCTTTCACCCGCCCGGCTACGGGCGACCAAAGGGAAGGGTTGATAAACCGGCCAGTGCTTTGTTCGGGCCGGCGGCCATTAATTGTCAGCCGGATGTAAATGGGGCAAATCCCTTTGGTTGTCTTTTTGGAATTGCGAGCGTTAGAGAAGTTATAGTAGTCTTTTTTCCATAAATGCTCTTCCGGATCCTGTTTTGAGATAGCGCTCGAATTCAAAGGCTTTGTATTTGTCTGTGAAAGCGCAGTAAAAGGCTAGTTTAGCAGGCAGGCGAGATTGCGTTGCGGGGACGTAGCCTTTGGAATGTCGTTGCAAACGGCTTTCGAGGGATTCGGTGCATCCGGTGTACGGGGATCCGTCGGCACATAGGAGAATGTAAACGTAGTGCATGGATAAGGTTTGGTATAGTTAGGTAAAATTAGGTAAACGTAGGTAAACGACCCGCCTTCGCTAAAGCTTCGGCGGGTGAAAGCGGAGAGAGAGGGATTCGAACCCTCGGTACAGTTGCCCGTACAACGGTTTTCGAGACCGTCACAATCGACCGCTCTGCCATCTCTCCGGGTCGGCGCCGCGGGTTGTCCGCGGGGGAGCAAAAGTAAGGAATTTGGGGGAAAACCGATAGTTTTGACGGCAAATTGCGCTGGAAATGGCTACGGGCATTGTTCTGATCATCGACGACGAGGAGAAGCTGCGGACCCTGCTGGCGAGGATCATCCGGCTGGAGGGGCACACCGTCGTGGAGGCCGGTTCGCTGAAGGCGGGCGGCCGGGCGCTGGACCGGGAGGACGTCGACGTGGTGCTTTGTGACGTAAAGCTTCCCGATGGCAACGGCGTGGAATTTGTCCGCGATATGAAGCTGAAGTACCCGCTCGCCGAAGTGATCCTGCTGACAGCGTATGGCAATATCCAGGACGGGGTGGCGGCGATGAAGAACGGGGCTTTTGATTATATCACCAAGGGGGACGACAACGACAAGATCATTCCTTTGCTGGCGAGCGCGTTGGCGAAGGTCGAATTGCAGAAACGGGTGGCGATGCTGGAGCGGCAGGTCGAAAAGCGCTACACCTTCGACGCGATCCTCGGGAGTTCACCGTTGATCGCCACCGCCATAGAGATGGCGAAACGGGTAGCGCCGACAGATGCCACGGTATTATTGCTCGGGGAGACCGGTACGGGAAAGGAGGTCTTTGCCCAGGCCATCCACTATGGCAGCAAGCGCGCGGCCAGGCCTTTCATGGCCTTGAACTGCAGTGCGTTCGGAAAGGAGCTGTTGGAAAGCGAGCTGTTTGGTCACAAAGCCGGCGCCTTTACCGGCGCGTCGAGGGATAAGCGCGGGCTGATCGAGGAGGCGAACCAGGGTACGCTTTTCCTGGACGAGATCGGAGAAATGCATGTAGACCTGCAAGCCAAGCTGCTGCGGGTGCTGGAAACGGGCGAATTTTTTAAAGTGGGGGATACCAGGTCCACGAAGGTGAGCGTACGCGTGATTGCGGCAACAAACCGCGACCTGCAGCAGTCGGTCTCGGAGGGCAGGTTCAGGGAAGATTTGTATTACCGGCTGAATGTCTTTACGATCCTGCTGCCCGCGTTGCGGGACCGCAGAAAGGACATCCAGGCGATCGCGGACTATTACCTGCACCTCTTTGCGCGGAAGGGGGGAAAGAAAATCGAAACCATGACCAGGGAATTCCTGGAGCACCTGCAGCAGCACGAATGGAAGGGGAATATCCGGGAATTGAAGAACATTATCGAGCGGGCGGTGATCCTGGCGGATGGCCCACAGTTGACCGCGGATAACCTGCCCGCGGAACTTCGGATGTCGGCGGTGAAAGCGACGGGTCCCATTTCGGCGTTTGATCTCGCTAGTGTCGAAAAGCTGCACATCCAGCGGGTACTCATCCATACCCGGGGCAACAAAACGGAGGCCGCCCGGCTTTTGAATATCGGGTTGACGACCCTGTACCGGAAGATCGAAGAATACAAACTCGCCTTTGAGGGTTAGCCAGTGATGTGCCAGCGACCCAGGTGAACCGGTACGCGTAAAGGTCTTTAGGACTATATTTGGGCGGCGGGCGTAAACTCGATGGCGTTGAAGGTGAAGGTGGGCAAAAGGAAGGGGGCAAGCCGACATCGACGTGATCATACTATCATAACAGCCAATATGAGTGTCAGACTCAAGACCAAATTATCGCTTGGACTGATCTTTCTTTTCGTCGTGATCGTGCTTTTCGGCGTTCTGGGGCTCTTTTACATCAATCAGCTCAGCAAGGAAGGGCGGCAGGTGCTGAAGAACAACCAGGAGTCGCTGCTCTATTGCAACCGGATGCTGCAGTCCCTGGAGGACCTTCGGACACAGAATCACGCGCTCGCCACTTTTGAGGAGAGCCTGAAACGGCAACAGGGGAACCTTACCGAGGTCGGCGAGAAAGAAGCTACCGACCTCCTGACGAAGAACTTCAATGAAATGCTGGCGAATCCAGCCGATTCGAGCAATTATGCCGACATCCGGCGGGCGATCTACCAGATCCAGGACCTGAACGAGCAGGCGATCCTGCGGAAGAACACGATCGCCCAGCAGACGGCGGACCGCGCGGCCAACGTCATGACCATATTATGTACGATCCTGACCCTGGTCTCCTTCACTTTTATTTTCAATCTCCCGGGGATCATCTCCCGGCCGATCAGCAGCCTGTCGGAGGGCATATTGGCGATCGCGGGCAAGAATTACAAGAAACGGATCTATTTGAAGCAGGGCGATGAGTTCGGCGACCTGGCCAACGCCTTCAACATCATGGCGGGAAAGCTGGATGAATACGAAAGCAGCAATCTCGCCCAGGTCAAATTCGAAAAAAGCCGGATCGAAACGATCATCAACCAGATGCGGGATGGCATCATCGGTCTCGACGAGCGGCGGAACATACTTTTTCTCAATGCGGTATCCGAGAAGCTCCTGGGTCTCAAAGAGGCCGATATCATCGGCCGGTACGCGCCGGATATCGCCCTGACCAACGACCTGATGCGGACGCTTTTGCAGGAAGACCCGGACAAAAGGGAATTAAAGATCTTTGCGGACGAAAAGGAAAGCTATTTCAGCAAGGACTCATTGAATGTGACCAATAACCAGGTGGTCATCGGGCAGGTGCTTGTCCTGCGGAACATTACGCCGTTTCACGAGTTGAACGAGGCCAAGACCAATTTCATCGCCACTGTTTCCCATGAGCTTAAAACGCCGATCTCCTCGATCAAGATGAGTGCAAAGTTGCTCACCGACCTTCGCGTCGGGGAATTGAACGCGGAGCAACGGGAACTTATCCAAAGCATCACGGACGATTCGGACCGTCTGCTGAAGCTGACCGGCGAACTTCTGAATATGTCGCAGGTGGAAACGGGAAACATTCAATTGAAGCTCCAACCCGCGGACCCGGCCACCATCGTCCGGCAAGCCATACAGGCCGTCGCCTTCCAGGCGCAGCAGAAGGGAATCCGGATGGAGGCGTCCGTTCCGGAGGACCTGCCGCTCGTGCAGGCCGATATTGAAAAGACTTCCTGGGTATTGATCAATTTCCTGACCAATGCCATCAAGTTTTCTCCTGACCGGTCAGACATCGAGATTTCGGCCGGCTTACATGCGGATAAGGTGGAGTTCCAGGTAACCGATCACGGCCGGGGGATCGATGAAAAATATCTGCCGCGGATCTTCGATCGGTATTTCAAGGTGCCGGGGACACAAGACCGGGACGGGACCGGGCTTGGATTGGCGATTTCCAAGGAATTTATAGAGGCCCAGGGCGGCCAGATCTGGGCCAGCAGCCAGTTAGGCGCCGGAAGCAGATTTGGATTTGCCTTATCGGCGTCCCTGGATCGTCGTTCCGTTAACGAACTGGCAAGACCGTGACGCGGGGCGAAGATAGCATAGCCGGGCAAGCGATTTTGGAACTCGCTGGGAATGAAAGGATTAAAGATTAGCAAATCAACAGTGGCGATCCAGAAAACAACTAGAAAGTTTATAGGTGGTAATGCTTAGGGCATTGGCTATTTGCCTAGAAATGACCACAGAAGATTTTTGCGTATGATTGAAAAAATAACTACATTCATATCCTAATAGGATAAGGTTTAATGGTTATGGTATTTGATTAGTACGTCCCCGCCTCACGGCGGGGATTTTTTTGTTTTATCACGGCCGGCAAGGCCATTTTCGTTCGCCGGTTTCCGTGATTTTTTTTAATTTACACGGCCCTTCCATGGAATCTCACCGGCGCCGGCTCCGATTGTAGCAATGACATTTCCAAACCCATACCTGATGCAAAAGACCACCACCGGCCTTGCCATCCTTACGGTCGAAGACAACCCCAGTGATCTCTATCTGCTGGAAAGGATGCTCCGTGCGTCCGGGCTGGATATCCAACAATTGTATTCGAGTGATACAATCAGCGAGGCCTATCGGTTGTTGCGCGAGCACCGGATCGACCTGGTCCTGCTGGACCTCAGTCTGCCGGACGGGTGGGGCATACAGTCGTTTTTGCAATTACGACCGGCGGTCCGGAAGATCCCGGTGATCATCCTGACCGGTTTGTCAGACACCGCCGTGGCGCTCGAAGCGATCAAAGAGGGAGCTCAGGACTATATTGTGAAGAGCGAGCTGACGGAAAAATTATTGGCTAAAACGATTCAATACAGCCTCGAGCGAACGAGATGCACGGAAATCCTGCAGGAAAGCATCGAACGTTTCAATACGGTGGTCAAGGCTACGAACGACGCCATCTGGGACTGGGATCTGGAGGCAGGCAAACTCGCGGTAGTGGGGGACACCTACCGCCAATTGTTCGGTCATGAAATAGCGGGTGCGGCTTCGCCGGTGGAATTGTGGTCGATCGTCATGCATCCGGACGACCGGGACCGGGTCCGGCGAAAGCTGGAGTGGCTCATCGCGGACAGGGGGGCGGCCAAATGGGAGGATGGGTATCGTCTGGTCAAGGCCGATGGAAGTTTTGCCTATGTGCATGACCGGGGGTATATCATCCATTCGGCTGACGGGCGGCCCGTTCGCATGATCGGTGCGATCCAGGATATCACAGTGCGGAAGCAGTCGGAAGAGATCGTTCTGGCTTCGGAGGAGCGGTACCGCCAACTATTCTATAAGAATCCATTCCCGACCTGGATCTTCGATCCGGCAAGCCTCCAGATCATGGAAGTAAATGATGCCGCAGCGGAAAAATATGGATTCAGCCGCGAAGAATTCAACAGGCTGTCGATGACGGATCTGCATACGCCGGGGGAGGCGGAGCAATTCATGGAGAACCTAAGCAGGACAGGCGGAGGACAGGTGGCGGCGGGCGCCAAACTATGGCATCATATCAACAAGCGAGGCGGGGCCATGATCGTGGAGATCACACCGCATGAGATGGACTACTTCGGAAGGCCCTGTGTCCAGGTGATCATCAACGATGTAACAGAAAGGATCCGGCTCGAAAAGGAGCTTGCGCTGCAGCAAAAGTTGAAGCAGCAACAGCTTACGGAGGTAGTGCTCGGGGCGCAGGAGCGGGAACGATTCGAGCTCGGGCAGGAACTGCATGACAATATCAACCAGATCCTCGCCACTTCGAAATTATACCTGGATGTGGCGATCGAGGAAAAGGAGCCGCGGGTCGAACTGCTGGCCAAGAGCCGGAAGAACATTTCCATGGCGATCGAGGAAATCCGGAAGCTGTCCAAAGACCTCATTGCGCCAAGCCTGCATGACCTCGGGCTGATGCAGTCGATCAAGGAATTGATCCGGAACATCCAGTCTGTGGGAAAGATGAAGATCAGGCTAAACGTGTCCGGTCTGGACGAAGAGGCGTTGCTGCCGGAGCAGAAAATGAATATTTACCGGATCATCCAGGAGCAGCTGAACAATATTTTGAAACACGCGCAGGCCGACACGGTGGTGATCGAACTTAACAAGATAAAGGAACAGGTCCGGCTCCGGTTGACGGACGACGGAAGAGGGTTCGATCCGAAGTTGAGGCGCAAAGGAGTGGGGATCTCGAATATTATCAGCAGGGCAGAACTTTATAACGGCA
>DATNBP010000158.1:0-34799 GCA_035572015.1 Puia sp.
TTCCATGTGAGATCCCTGGAAGGCGCGTACGAGTTTGCGGGCGATCGCGGCGCTCATCGGTGAACCACCCTGGTGCAGTTCCTTCAACGCTTCGATGATATGAACGAGCCCGGTGTTCTTGAGCAGGTATCCCGACGCTCCCGCCTTGAGCGCTTCGAAAACCTTCTCGTCATTCTCATACACCGTAAACATCATGAACTGCATCGATCCCTCCCGCGCGGCCTGGCGGACGAACTCGATCCCGTTCATGCCCGGCAGATTGATGTCGACGATAAAGATATCCGGCCGGCATTCCGGCAACGCTGCCAGCGCGTCTTCGGCGGTCTTAAAGGAATCGAGCACCCGGAATTCACTGCTGAGGGCCAGAAAATTCTTCAGGCCGTCCCTGACCTCGTCGAGGTCCTCGATGATTGCTAGGCTGATACTCATGGACGGAAATAAAACTAACACTAAATGATGCCAACGCCAATAGTATAAAAGTTATATAGGGACTTCGATCGTCACCGTGGTTCCGCTTTCACCGCTGCGGATCTCCAGCCGGCCGCCCAGTTCGGCGATGCGCCGCTCCATATTGAGCAACCCGTTTGCATAGGGCCGGATGGCCGACCGGGTGAATCCGACGCCGTTATCCTGCAGTACGATGGTAAGGGCGCTTTGGACGGACATGCGCATGACGACCTGCTGCGCCTGGGAATGCTTTACGACATTATGAAGCGCTTCCTTGACCGCGAGATAGACATTCCGGCGGAATTCACCGCTCACGACGGTCTGGGGGAGTTCCTCGGGGGCGTCGATGCGCGCGTCGATCGCCGCCTGCATCAGGTATCCGGCCGCATAGGAACGGGTATAAGACAGGAGGTCGCTCAGCACGTCGTGCTTTTGGTTGAGCGCCCAAACGATCTCGCCCATCTTGTCGATCATCTCTTTTGAATATTCCCGGATGCCGTCGATCTCTTCGTCGATAGGCAGGCGCCGTTGCTGTTTGATCCCGATCGTGTCGCTCAGGAACTTGATCCGGGAAAGCCCGGCGCCCAGATCGTCGTGCATATCGGTCGCAATCCGCGTTCGCTCCTTTTCGATTGCGCGCTGCCGCTCGAGGGTAAGGAGCTGGGCCTTTAGCCGGTTTCGCGTATATGTGCGGATCGCCCAACCGATCACGAACAGGAGGGAGACAAGCGCCGCGATGCGAAAGACCGTCGTCTGCCACCAGGGCGGGCGGATCACGAACGCATAAGACCCCAGCGTGTCGGGGTAAATGCCGGAAAGAAATCTGGCCTTCACCCAGAGCGTGTATTTTCCTGGCGGCAGGTTTACAAAATTGATCGCCGACTGACGGGTCGCCGGGCTCCAGCCGGCCTCGCTGCTGCCTTCCAGCATATAACTGTACCTGGTCTGGCTCTCGTCGATAAAACTGGGCACGCCGACATTAAAGGAGATCGCGTTCCGGTCATAGCTCAGCGAGACCGGGTGACCGGGGTCGGTCGCCACGAACGTGTTGCCTACCAGGATCTGTGAAAAGAGGATGTCCGGCGGCCGGTGGTCTTCGGGGTCCGCGTGCGTGCGCCCGATCCGCAGGAATCCGCCATCTACCACTACCCAATGGGTCCCGTCGGCGGACCGCCGGATCTTCTGAATGGCGAGTTGATGGCCGGGCGTAATATTGGCGACGCGGGGACTATCGTTGATCCAACGGATCTCGTCGAGGCCGGAAGGGGTGCCTGCCCAAATATTGTTGTCGGGATCGCAAAAGAGATACCGGATAAAGTCCTCGGACAAACCTTCATTGATGGTCAGCTTGCGCCAGGACTGCAACCGGAAGGAGTCTGCCTTCACACAATACAATCCGTGATCGCGCGTGCCGATCCAGATATGGCCGGCGTTGTCCAGACAAAGCGACCTCGGGCTCTTCGCGAGAATGCCAGGCCAGGCTGCTATCAGCCGAAGCGTGTCTACTCCCGGCGTCATGTCGGGCTCGAGGACCATCAGGCTGTCGGCCCGGCTGGTTGCCCAAATCCGGCCCTGGTTGTCGACCGCGGGCTGATCGCAGAGTTCGGGCGAACCGCGCTGCCAGACCCGCCCTTCGCCGATAACGAGGATCCTTGTCGAGGAAATGACAAGCCGGCCCTGGCGGTCGATACAGGTCCTTCCGTCCACAGCGGGCCCGGTCAGGACGGGTCTGGCATTGAAACGATCGGTGCCGGGTGTGAATTTAACCTGGTAGACGGCGCCCGGCGTGCTTAGCCATGCACTTTTTCCAAACAGGATATGCCCGTTCGGTGGCAGCGGGTCGTCGGTATAGAAGCGTTTTGCCTCTCCCGGAGTTTGCAGTAACAATTGGTGCCGGACCTGGTCGTAGTACCAAACCGAGTCGCTCGTGTTGTCGGCTGAAATATCGGTGGCGGCAAAACCCGGCGCAGCCGAGTCATAAAACCGCAAACCCCGGCTAACAAGTCTCGAGACGCCGTTTTCGGTATTGGTGATCCAAATATTGCGTTCCCGGTCTTCAAAGACGGAATTGGCGAGGCCGGCGGGGAACCCGCCGCGCGGACCGATACTTACACGGTTGCCGGCGGGATCGATCTCTATGACATCCCTGGCCGTCGTCAGCCAAAGACTACCGCTGCGGTCAAAAAGCAGGGAACCGCTTTGGATACCAGCCGCCGCAGCGTATGGGGGAGGAGGTGTTTTCAGCCTGATCCCATCTTCACCCACTTCGACAAGCCGGACCCCCTTTTCCGTCGCCGCGAATACGTTTCCGGCCGGGTCCCTGGTCAGCGCAACGAACTGGTCGGGCTTTCCCGCCGTCAGCAGTTGTTTGGTCACCGGATCATAGACGAGCAGCGACGCCATCCCGGGATAGCTGGCCAGATAGGGATCGGTCAGGATGAACAACTTGTGTTGTGCGGCCACGGCCTGGATCAGAAAGGGGCCGGCCTCTTTTCCGCCGGCATCCGCCAGCCGGACCTTCTCGTAGCGTTGTCCCTGAAACCGGAACAGGCCGTCATCGGCGATGGCGTACAATTCTCCCGTTTCGGTCCGGAGAAGGCGGTTAGCGATCGGGTAGAACCGGTCGACCGTACGAACGTCGCGGAGGATCCCGTGCACGATCAGGTGCAATGCGCGGGTGTTCGGCACGACGAGCAGCGAGTCCGGCCCCAGCTCGAGGATATCGTTGACGAGACTGGTCGAAAGCCCGTTCTCCGTATTGTAATTGGTAAACCGGCTGCCATCGTACACGCTAAGGCCGCCAAAGGTGGAGATATACAGGCGACCCCTGCTGTCCTGGACGATAAAACGCGCCCTTCCGTTGATGAGTCCGTCCTTTGGCGTGTATCGGACAAAAAGGAATCCCTGCCCGTGGCAGACCGGGGCCAGCAGGAACAGGCAGGAAACTATCGCCCCAAATATTTTCACCAAGATTTTTGCGGCCGCGGCGGTGTCCGCAGGCCGCGGCGTCTAACCCAGCAGTTCCTGCACGCGCACTTTGTCCTTCATCATTTCGCGCACCGCGGCCACGATGGCCGGCGCGTCATAGCCGCATTCGTGCTGAAGCTCCTTCGGCGTTCCGTGCTCCACGACCCGGTCGGGGATACCCAGGATCCTGACGGTCGCGCGAAAACCATGCGCAGCCTGGAATTCAAGGATCGCTGAGCCGAAACCGCCGGTGACAGTGCCATCCTCGACCGTGAGGATGCGATCATACCGTGCGAAGACTTCTTCGAGCAGCGCCTCATCCAGCGGTTTCACGAAACGGAGGTCATAGTGTGCGGGATTGATGCCCTCGGCGCGCAGCTCGCGGATGGCGGCTGCGGCGAAATTGCCCGGATGACCAAAGCTCAGGATCGCGATCCCGTCGCCATCTTTCAGCTTGCGCCCTCTACCGATCGGGATTTCCTGGAACGGCGTCCGCCACTCGGGCATGACGCCTTCCCCTCTGGGATAGCGGATGACAAACGGAGAAACATTGCTATCGAGTTGGGCAGTATACAACAGATTCCGAAGTTCGCTTTCGTTCATCGGGGCGCTGACGACCATATTGGGAACACACCGCATATACGCGATATCGTAGGCCCCATGATGGGTCGGTCCGTCTTCACCGACAAGCCCGGCCCTGTCGAGACAAAATATGACAGGCAGTTGCTGGATCGCCACATCGTGGATCACCTGGTCGTAAGCCCGCTGCATAAAGGAAGAATAGATATTGCAATATACCCGCAAGCCCTGCGTCGCCATGCCCGCGCTGAGCGTGACGGCATGCTGCTCGCAAATCCCCACGTCGAAGGCCCGGTCGGGCATCTTGTCCATCATGAATTTCAGCGAAGACCCGCTGGGCATGGCGGGCGTGATGCCCACGATCCGCGGGTTCTGGCCGGCAAGTTCGATCAGGCTGAGCCCGAAGACATCCTGGTATTTGGGTGGTTGCGGCGTGGCGAAATGCTTTTTGTAGATCTCGCCCGTGATCTTGTCGAAGAGCCCCGGCGCGTGCCATTTGGTCTGGTCCTTCTCCGCCAGCGCATAGCCCTTCCCCTTGACGGTCACGATATGCAGGAGCTTTGGTCCGGGCATGTCTTTCAGGTCATTCAGGGTGTCGACCAGCTTGGTCATATTATGTCCGTCGATGGGGCCGAAATACCTCAGGTTCAGGGATTCGAAAAGGTTGCTGCTCCGGTTGACAAAACCCTTGATCGTGTGATCGAGCTTGCTGGCGATATCGCGGCTGAACTGGCTTCCGGGCAACTTGCCCAACGCCTTCCAAATGTCGTCCTTTAGCTTATTATAGGCTTTTGAGGTCGTGATATCCGTCAAATATTCCTTTAGCGCGCCGACATTGGGGTCGATGCTCATACAGTTGTCGTTCAACACGATGAGCAGGTTGGTGTCCGCCACGCCCGCATGGTTCATAGCTTCGAAGGCCATCCCGGCCGTCATGGCGCCGTCACCGATCACCGCCACCACCTTCCGGTCCGTCTCCCCCTTATATCTGGCGGCCATGGCCATGCCGAGCGCCGCGCTGATAGAGGTGGAGGAGTGCCCGACGCCGAATGTGTCGTATCCGCTTTCGGCCCGTTTCGGGAACCCGCTGAGTCCCTTATACTTGCGGTTGGTGGCAAACCGGTCCCGGCGGCCCGTCAGGATCTTGTGGCCATAGGCCTGGTGGCCGACGTCCCAGACCAGTTGGTCGTAGGGCGTGTTGAAGACATAGTGAAGGGCTACGGTCAGTTCGACCACCCCGAGGCTGGCCGCGAAATGGCCCCCATGGACGCTGACCGTATCGATGATGAATTGGCGGAGCTCATCGCTCAGCTGATGCAACTGCTCGCGGCTCAATTGCTTGAGTTCCGCGGGCGAATCGATCGACTGGAGCAGGGGTCCCGGGGTGATTTCCATTCCTTGGTACTTTAAATAAATATGTAAAAATAACAAAACCGGGCGTAGTCAGGTTGCAATTTTGCCCCAAAAGGCAAAATCGCAGATAATTTAGATGGTTGAGGCAAAAAATAAATTTTTATGGTAATTTTTTGCCGAAAACCTTTTTCCCCTAGATTTAGCCTTTGGGCCACTGGGCGGTGAAAAATGGCCACTAATACAAAAGACGGGCCAGGGGGCGGTGGAATGCCTTAGTTTCGTGGTTTATAAGTTTCCGTGCGTATGCCAAAGAATGCAAACAGATATTACTGGTTGTGCCAGATCGGGGGGTGGGGATTCATCGGGTTGTCGCTCATCGTGGCGAACACCCTGGTGTTGGAGTCGACGAAGTCCGACATCAACCTGATCTATATTTTTGCAGCGATGTACGTCAGCCTCGGGCTGATCGGGACCCACCTGTTCAGGGCGGTCATCCGCAGGTCGGGCTGGTTGCAATTGCCGGTGGAGAAGGCGTTCCCGAAGTTTGTGATCGGGATCGTGCTTACCTGTGTGGGGTGCGGGCTGGTGCGGATCGGCGTCGCGGATATTTCGGGGCTGGTGAACACCAAGAAAACGCCCGATTTCTTTACCGAACTGATGGCGCTTTCGGCAGAGAACGGGGTCACTATCATCCCGTGGACCCTGATCTACTACTTCTATCATTACATCGAAAACAGCCGGAAACAGCAGCTGGACACACTGAAGCTCGAGGCCCTGGTAAAGGAACTGGAACTCAAGACGATCAAAGCGCATATCAACCCGCATTTCATCTTCAATGCATTAAACAGCATCCGCGCGCTGATCGACGAGAACCCGGCGCGGGCCCGGAAGGCCGTCACCGAGCTCAGCAATATCCTGCGGAGCAGCATGCAGGCCGAGAAGCTGGAAACCGTTACATTCGAAAAGGAGCTCAATATCGTCAAGGACTACCTGGCGCTGGAATATATCCGGTTCGAGGAGCGGCTCCAGGTGGAATATGAGATCGACGAGGACACGCTTGACCAGCCCATCCCCCCCATGATGCTGCAAACGCTGGTGGAAAACGCCATCAAACACGGGATCAGCCGCCAGGTCGACGGCGGAAAAGTCAAGATCGTGTCGGATTTCCGGGAAGACTATCACGAATTGCTGATCGTCAACACCGGGGCGCTCAACGGTAACCGGGATGTGGATGGATTCGGGCTGGCCAGCACGAAGAACCGCCTGCAGATCCTTTTTGGCCAGAAAGCGAATTTCGATATCCGCCAGATTGAAGGCAACAGCGTCCAGGCCCGGGTCCTGATCCCGGTGGACGGAAAATAGACCAACTATCAACCAAACGCCATGATCCGAGCTATCATCATCGACGACGAGCGCCTTGCCAGGAACGAATTGAAGAAACTGTTGCTGGACTTTCCCGAGATCGAGGTCATTGCCGAAGCGGCAAACGCGGCCGAGGGCGTGGAAAAGATCGACAGCCTCAACCCGGACCTGATCTTTCTGGACATCCAGATGCCGGGCAAGACCGGGTTCGACATGCTGTCGGAACTGGAGCGGGCGCCAAACGTGATTTTTACGACCGCGTACGACGAGTATGCCCTAAAGGCGTTCGAGGTCAATGCGCTCGATTACCTGCTCAAGCCGGTCGAACCCAAGCGGCTGGCGGACGCCCTCCAGAAACTGCAACTGGAAGAAGACAAGGAACCGATCTCCGACCATCCCATTTCGGTGAACCGCAGCATCCTCAACGAGCACGACCAGGTGTTCGTGAAGGATGGAGAACGTTGCTGGTTCGTGAAGCTCTCCGACATCCGCCTGTTCGAAAGTGTCGGGAACTACGCCAAGGTCTACTTCGGCCCCAACAAACCGCTGATCTTAAAATCCCTGAACGCACTGGAAGAACGGCTCGACGAAAAAGTCTTTTTCCGCGCCAACCGGAAGCATATCGTGAACCTGCGGCTGATCGAGAAGATCGAGCCGTATTTCAACGGCGGTCTCCTGCTGGAAATGAAGGGGGGTGAAAAGATCGAGGTCAGCCGACGCCAAACGGTGAAGTTCAAGGAGATGATGAGCTTATAATTCTGTCATTTTATTTTCTGCTACCATGCGCCTGTCCCTTATTGTCCTGCTGGTTTCGTTCGCCGCTATTCGCTCCTCCGCACAATCGAGGCTCGCGGATAAGATCATCAACGAGCAATCCGTCGCCGAAGTCGAAAATTCCCTTGCGTCCGACGCCATGCGCGGCCGGGCCACCTTCACACCCGACATCGAAAGGGCGGCCGACTACATCGAGAGCCAATTCCGGGAAGCGGGCCTCAGGACCTGGAACGGCTCGCCGAGCTATCGACAGCCTTTTACCATGGTGCGGACGAAGCTGGAATCGGTCAGCGGGCATGTCGACGATACGGTGCTGACGACCAGGAACACGATCGTCCTCAGTTCGGGATCGCATTTGCAGGCGGATAACAACAGCGGCTACCAGGTCGTCTATATAAAACCGGGAGACGACTTTCGCGCCAGGGCGAGCGGGTACGCGCACGCCGGGCGGAATACGATCGTGCTTGTCGATACGAGCTTCGCGGCGAGCTTTCCGCGGCTTGCCCGGATGGCGGGTCAGCAATTCAAGTCCCCGGACAATGTCGTGTTCGTGCTCACCGCGGGGAAAGGCGCAAGCTTTTCGATCTCGGCGGAGCAGGACGTCAGGGAAATGCCGCTGGCCAACGTGGTGGGCATCCTGCCGGGCACGGGTCCGGACAAGGACCAGTACGTCATCTTCTCGGGTCACTACGATCACCTGGGCGTGCGCAAGCCCGATGCGCGCGGGGACTCGATCTACAACGGCGCCAACGACGATGCCAGCGGCACCACGGCGGTCATCCTCCTGGCCAAATATTTCAGCCGGCTGCACAACAACAGCCGGACGCTGGTCTTTGCCGCCTTTACGGCCGAAGAGATCGGCGAGTTCGGCTCTCAGTATTTTTCCGGTCAGTTCGACCCGGATAAGGTCGTCGCGATGTTCAATATCGAGATGATCGGCTCGCCCAGCAAATGGGGCGACAATTCCGCGTTCCTCACGGGGTTCCAACGTTCGAGCATGTCCACGATCATGCAGCATAACCTGGCTGGAAGCAAATTCACGTTCTACCCCGATCCCTATCCGGCGCAAAACCTTTTCTATCGCTCGGACAATGCCTCGCTCGCGCGCAAGGGCGTGCCGGCGCATACGATCTCGACCACGCAGATCGACATCGACAAGACCTATCATACGCCGGAGGACGAGGTGAGCACCCTGGACCTGAAGAATATGGCGGAGATCGTCAAGGCGATCGCCATCAGTTCGACGTCGATCGTGGATGGAAAGGATACACCGACGAGGGTGGATAAGAGCCAGGTCAGGTAGCGGGGATATCCGCCGGTGCGGCGGCCGTTTGCAAGCGCCGGGTGAACCGCTTCAGGATGAACATCTGGATCACGTAGAGCGGCGCCATGAGATTGACGTACACCTGTACGGGTACGAAAAGCGCGATCACCCAGAGAATGATACAGATGAGGCCAAGGCCGATGACATTGAGCTTCCCTTTCAGCAGGGCCATTTTCTTTTCTTCCTCCCTGCCGGGGACCGACAGCGAGGGATTTTTCCGGAAGATATAGTCGGTCATCCTGTAATGCATCAGGTTCACCAGGAAGATATTTGCGGTATACAACGTGATCGGCAGGCCGAATGTAAAGTTGGTCAGGATCCTGGCGATCCCGGAAGCGGTGAACGGAAAGGTGACCACGAAAAAGAGAAAGAAGAGATTCAGCCGGATCAGCTTCTGATCATATCCCTGCATGAGCCGGAACAATTTCAGGTTGCCGGCCCAGGAGCTGCCGATAAAAAAGAAACTGAGGGCGAATGCGCCGAATTCGTATGCCATCGGCTGCAGCAGGAAGCGCTGATGCAACGGATCGGTCCCGACCGGGATGTCCGGCCATTTGATGTCGATCACCAGCAGCGTTATGGCAATCGCAAAGACAGCGTCGCTGAAAAGGACCATCCGTTCCAGCTCGAATTCTCTTTCGATCTCACTCATGGCAGCCTAAGCTACGCAAATTTTTGCAGGACCATGTCCATTTCCGCCACAATACGGTCGTTCGACAGGTTTCCGATGCTGCCGGTATGCGTATGGCGGAGCGACCCGACGGACAGGTCCTTTCCGTCGCCGTCGAACCTGAATTCCCCTTTTTCGATCTCGTTGCCGACCTGACGGTAGGCTTCGCGGAAGGGGATACCCCGGTTGACCAGCCGGTTGACGGCCTCCACGCTAAAGAGATACCTGTATTTCTCATCGGCCAGGATCCGGTCGCTGATCCGGATATTCGCCAGCATCAGGCCGGTGAGCCGGAGACAGTCGAGGCCCTCTGTGATCGCCGGGAAAACGATCTCCTTGGTCAGCTGGAGATCGCGGTGATAGCCGGAGGGCAGGTTGGCCAGCAGGAGCGTCAACTCGTTGGGTGCGGATTGGACGCGGTTGCACCTGGCCCGGATGAGTTCGAAGACGTCCGGGTTCTTTTTATGCGGCATGATGCTGCTCCCGGTCGTCAGCTCGGCGGGAAAGCTGATAAAGCCGAAGTTCTGGTTGATATACAGACAGCAGTCCATCGCCAGTCGCCCGACGGTGGCGGCCACAGATGCCAGGGCCACCGCGACTGTCTTCTCGGTCTTGCCCCGGCTCATTTGCGCATAGACAGAATTAAAGTTGAGCGTCCGGAAATGAAGCAATTTCGTGGTCAGTTCCCGGTCGAGCGGGAAGGAGGAGCCGTAGCCGGCGCCGCTGCCGAGGGGATTCTTGTTCACGACCTGGTAGGCTGCCGCCAGCAGTTCCAGGTCGTCGACCAGGCTTTCGGCATAGGCGCCGAACCACAGTCCGAAACTGGAGGGCATGGCGATCTGGAGATGCGTATACCCCGGCAGGAGCTTGTCCTTGTGTTCCTCGCTGAGTGCGATCAATTGCCGGAAAAGGCGGTTGGTTTCTTCCTTGATGAGCATGACCTGGGCGCGTAAATAGAGTTTGATATCCAACGCGACCTGGTCGTTCCTGCTACGGCCGCTATGGATCTTTTTCCCGGCTTCGCCGACGCGTTGCGTCAGGGTCTCCTCCACCTGCGAATGCACGTCCTCGACTCCAGGCTCGATCCGGAACCTGCCCTCCCGGATCTCGGCGAGGATCTCTTCGAGGCCCCCGCGGATCGCCGCAAAATCTTCGCGGGACAACAGGCCCACCGCGAGCAGCATTTCGGTATGGGCGAGGCTGCCCTGCACGTCGTATTCCGCCAGCAGGATGTCGAATTCCCTGTCGCGGCCGACGGTAAAAGCCTCGATCGCCGCGGAGGTGCTGGTACCTTCCTTACTCCAGAGTTTCTTGCTCATAACAGACATTTTATAAAAGCGGCTGCAGCAGCCCGATATAGCCTTCGATGCCTTCGCGGATCTCCCCGATATGCACATACTCGTCGGCCGCGTGGCTTCGCGCCGAGTCCCCTGGGCCGGTCTTCAGCGCCGGGAAAGGCATCAGCGCCTTGTCGGACGTCGTCGGGCTGCCATAGCAGGTCCGGCCCAGCCTTATGCCGGATTGAACGACGGGGTGATCCAGGGGGATGGATGTGGGCCGCATCCGGAGGCTTCGCGGCGTCACTTCGGCGCCTACGTTCGCCCGGATGATGTCCAGCAGTTCCCCGAAAGTATACAATTCATTTACGCGCACGTCCACCACGAAGCGGCATTGGGAGGGGATGACGTTGTGGGCGTGATTGTCCGTCCCGATGACGGTGACGCTCATCTTTACGGGGCCGAGCAGGTCGGATACTTTCGGGGCGCGGAATGCCTGGAACCAGGCGATATCGGCGAGTGCCCTGTAGATCGCGTTCTCGCCTTCCTCGCGCGCCGCGTGCCCGGCCTTTCCGCGCGCTGTGCAATCCAGGACCAGCAGGCCTTTTTCGGCGACGGCCAGTTGCATCCGGGTGGGCTCGCCTACGATCCCGAATTCGATCGACCCCAGCTGCGGGAGGAGGAGCTCGATGCCGTTATGCCCGGAGATCTCCTCCTCGGCGGTGGCCGCCAGCAGAAGGTTGCAGCGCATGTCCGCCCGCTCATACAGCGCCAGGAAGGCCGCGATCAGCGAAACAAGGCATCCTCCCGCGTCGTTGCTGCCCAGGCCGTACAGCCTGCCGTCCTTCTCGACCGGCGTAAAGGGATCGAGCGTACAGGCCTTGTTGGGCCGGACGGTGTCGTGGTGGGAATTGAGCAGGATGGTGGGTTTGGCCGGGTCGAAATGCCTGTTCCGCGCCCAGACGTTGTGCTGCAGCCGCTCCGCGGGAATGCCCCTGGCCAGGAGGAACCGTTCGATCGCATCGGCGGTCCGTTCCTCTTCCCTGCTGAAGGAAGGGATGGCGATCAGTTGCTTCAGCAGCGTCAGCGCTTCGGCATGCAGATCGTCGATCCCGGATTGACCGGTCAGGCTGTCGATATTGTTTCGGCTACTCATTGACGATAGTTGTGCCGGCGTTCCGGCATTCATTGATTGTTCTGCCGCTCCCCGGCTATTCGTTGACGATGGTCGTTCCGGCCTTTCCCGCCAGCAATTGCGGCAGATCCTCCGCACGGCCGATGATGACTTTGCCCACCCCGCTCCGCAGCGCCGCAAAAGCATTGTCCAGTTTCGGGATCATGCCGGCAAAAATGGCCTGGCTTGCCTTCAGGTCCCGGTATTCGGCGGGGCCGATGCGGGGAATGACCGAGCTTTCGTCGCCGGCATCCCGCAATACGCCGCTTTTTTCAAAGGAATACACGAGGCTGGTCTCGAAGGTCCCCGCCAGCGCCCGCGCCAGCTCCTGGGCGATCGTATCGGCATTGGTATTCAGCAGCTGCCCTTTTCCGTCATGCGTTATCGGCGCGAATACGAGTACGCGGTCGAGCATCAGCAGGCTGGTCAGCAGGCTGCTGTTGACGGCGTCCACGTCGCCGACGAAGCCATAATCGACGGATGCGCCCGTCGTCCGGCGATGGCTGAGGATCGCATTCCCATCGGCCCCGGTCAGCCCGATGGCATCGCACCCGCGGGACTGCAGGCCCGCGACGATATTCTTGTTGATCGTCCCGGCATAGACCATCGTGACGACTTTCAGCGTCTCCGCGCCGGTGATCCGCCGGCCGTCCACCAGTTCCTGCCGGATACCCAGACCCTCGGCGATCTTCGTCGCCAGCCTGCCGCCGCCATGGACCAGGATCTTTTTTCCGGGGAGGATGGCGAACCCGTCGAGAAACGCGCTCAGCCGCCGCTCGTCGTCGATGATATTCCCGCCGATCTTGACGATGGATAATTGCATTTTATGTTGTTTTTGTACGGAGGACCTCCGCCAGAACGGCCTGTGCCGCCCAAACCCGGTTGGAGGCTTCGAGGGTGACGATGCTGTGGGGACCGTCGAGGATCTCATCGGGGAGCTCCACATTCCGCCGCACCGGCAGACAGTGCATGACCTTCGCCTGGTTGGTCCGCCGCAGTTTATCGCTCGTCAGCATCCAATCGGGGTCGTTGCAATAGATCTTCCCGTAGTCGGTGTAGGTACTCCAGTTCTTTACGTAAACGAAATCGGCGTCTTTCAGCGCGGCGTCCTGGTCATGGGTGATCGTCGCGCCGTTTGTGAATTGGGTGTCCAGTTCATAGTCCTCCGGATGGGTGATGACGAAGTCGGCCTTGCCCCAGGCGTTCACCCACTGCGCGAAACTGTTGGCGACGCATTGGGGAAGCGCTTTCACGTGCGGCGCCCAGGTTAAAACAATTTTGGGACGCCGGGCGGGCCCGGATTTGCCGCCGGCCTGGCTGATCCCGGCGGCGCCGGTCGCGGTCTTTGCGGCGGCCAGCGACTCCTCGATCGTGATGATGTCGGTGAGGCTTTGCAACGGATGGAGCGTCGCGCTTTCCAGGCTCACGACGGGGATGCCCGAATATTTGATGAACTGGCGGATATAGAGCTCGCTGTAGTCGTCCGCTTTATTCTTCAGCGAAGGAAAGGTCCGGATGCAAAGGATGTCGAAATACCGGCCCATGACCGGCGCCGCGTCCTTTACGTGTTCGACGGTGCTGCCGCTCATGATCGCCTCTTCCTCGAACTCCAGCGCCCAGCCCTCTTTGTCGACATTGAAGACGATAGGCTCCGCTCCCAGGTTCCGGGCCGCGATCTGCGTGGAGAGGCGGGTCCGCATGCTGGGATTCAGGAAGAGCATCCCGATGCGTCTGTTGGCGCCAAGGCTTCTGTCTTTTAAGGGATCGGTCTTGTAGTCCAGCGCCGATCGCACCAGCCGCCCCATATCGGCGACATCATGGACGGAAACAAAATTTGTCATGGTTCAAGGTTTTGTCAGGTGCGCGGCGCCTTCCATCGCCGCAATCTCTTCCTGGATCGCCTCGAGGAAAGCCTCGGCATCTTTTTTCCGCAGCGCCAGCGAAGGCAGCAGGCGGATCGTGTTGGGCTTTGCCTCGCCCGTGAAAATATGCTGGCCGAATAACAGGTTCCTGCGCAGCTCCTTCAGGTGGTCCGGGCAGTCGAACCCGATCATCAGGCCCTTGCCCCGCACCCGCTTCAACTGCTGGATCTCGCGCAGCTTCGCGAGCAGCCAGTCACCCGTCGCCGCGGCATTGGACATCAGCTGCTCCTGTTCCATGACCTCGAGCACCGCCAGCGCGGCGGCGCAGGCGAGGTGATTGCCGCCAAACGTCGTACCGAGCATCCCGTGCCTTGCCTGCAACCGCGGGGAAATGATGATGCCCGCCACCGGGAACCCGTTCCCCATCCCCTTCGCCATGGTGTAGATATCCGCGTCGACGCCGGCCCAGTCGTGGCTGAAGAACTTCCCGGTCCGCCCGTAGCCGCACTGCACGCTGTCGGCGATAAACACGGCGCCGTGCTTCCCGCAAAGCCGCGAGATCGCCTGGAGAAAAGTCGGGGATGCCTCGTTGATCCCGCCTACGCCCTGGATGCCCTCCACGATGACCGAGGATACCGTGTCTCCATGAGCCTTGAAGTAGGCTTCCAGCGCTTCCTCGTCATTGAAGGGGAGGAAGGTCACGTTGTCCGTCTGGTTGACCGGCGCTACGATCGCGGGGTTATCCGTCGCCGCGACCGCCAGCGAGGTCCGGCCGTGGAAGGACTTACTGAAGGCGACCACTTTCTTTCGCCCGTTGTGGAAACTGGCCAGCTTCAGGGCATTTTCGTTGGCCTCGGCGCCGGAGTTGCAAAGAAAAAGCCGGTAGTCGGGCCGGCCGCTGGTCTTGCCCAGTTTCTCCGCCAATTCCTCCTGCAGGGGGATATGGACCGAATTGGAATAGAACCCCACCCTGGCCAGCTGCGCGGTGATCCGCTGAACATAATGCGGATGGGTATGGCCGATAGAGATGACGGCATGGCCGCCGTACAGGTCGAGGTACTGTTGTCCTTCGCCATCCCAGACAAAGGACCCCTTGGCTTTGACGATGGTGATATCGTTGATCGGGTAGACGTCGAATAGTTGCATGGTCTTTTTTTTAAAAGGAAGAGGGTTTAAGTTGCAGCCCGGCCGTCTCTTCGAGGCCGAACAGGAGATTCATATTTTGCACGGCCTGGCCGGAAGCGCCCTTCAGCAGGTTGTCCAGCGCGGAGTGTACCACGAGCTGACTGCCCGTCTGCTCGAGCTGGATCAGGCATTTGTTCGTATTGACGACCTGCTTGAGCGAGATCGGCTTTCTGCTGACCCGAGTGAACGGGTGGCCGGCATAGTAGGTCTCGAACAGTGCCAGTACCTCGTCCGGGCTCCTGTCGCATCGCAACTGGCTGCTCACGAATATGCCGCGTGTAAAGTCTCCCCGCCACGGCACGAAGTGGATGCCGGGGGCCTTCCCCTGGAGCTGCGACAATGTCTGCCCGATCTCTTTCAGGTGCTGATGCGTCAGCGTCTTGTAAGCCTGGATATTGCCCGCCCGCCAGGAGAAATGTGCGGTGGGCGAGAGGGCCTGCCCCGCGCCGGTCGAGCCGGTGATCCCGGTGCTGTACACTTCTCCCAGGAGGCCGGCTTTCGCGAGCGGCAGCAAACCCAGTTGGACAGCCGTGGCGAAACAACCCGGATTCGCGACTGCCCGCGCTTCGCGGATGGCGTCGCGGTTCAGTTCGGGCAGACCGTAAACAAAACAATTCCCTTCCCGCTTCAGCCGGAAGTCCTGCGACAAGTCGATGACCAGTACGCCGTCAAACTCCTTCCCACGCTCATCCATGAACTTCTTCGCCTCCCCGTGTCCCACACAAAGGAACAGGACGTCGACCTCGCCGCTCCAGGCCGAGTCGAAGACCCTGTCGGTTTCCCCGAACAGGTCTTCGTGCACTTCGTGCAGCGCCTTCCCCGCGTTGCTCTTGCTATGGATGAACCGGATATCCGCGTTCGGATGCCGCAGGAGCAGCCGGATCATTTCTCCGCCCGTGTAGCCCGCGCCGCCGATGATGCCTGCCCTGATCGTTGTCATTCGTTGTCGTCGTTGACTTTGTGAAAAATACTGGTCTGGTTGCCGAAGATCTTCGCAAATCCCTTCACGTCGTCGCCGCTCCAACCCTTGTTCATCTCGCCGTAGCTGCCGAATTTGCTGCTCATCAGGTCATGCGGACTTTCAATTCCCGTCACGGTATACCGGTAGGGCTGCAGGGTCACGAAGACCTTTCCCGTCACCGTTTCCTGCGTGTCCGCCAGGAATTTTTCGATATTCCGCATGGTGGGGTCGAGCATCTGTCCTTCATGAAGCCAGTTGCCATACCAGCTGCTGAGCTGGTCCTTCCAGTAGAGCTGCCATTTCGTGAGCGTATGCTTCTCCAGCAAATGATGCGCTTTGATGATGATGAGCGGGGCCGCGGCCTCGAAACCGACCCGGCCTTTGATACCGATGATCGTGTCACCCACGTGCACGTCCCGGCCGACGCCGTAAGGCTGCGCGACCCCCTGCAGGTACCGGATGGCGTCGACGGGGTGCGGGAAAATCCTGCCGTCCACCGACTGCAGTTCCCCCCGTTGAAAACCCAACTCGAGTTGCCGGGTTCCGGTCGCGGTCACGGGGGTCGGCCAGGCCTCCTCCGGGAGGTATTCCTTCGACGTCAGGGTTTCCTTACCGCCGACCGATGTTCCCCAAAGCCCCTTGTTGATGCTGTAGCGCGCCTTTTCGGCGTTCATGTCGACGCCGTTCTCCCTGAGGAACCCGATCTCCGCTTCGCGGCTGAGGCGCAGGTCCCGGATCGGCGTGATGATCCCGACGCCCGGCAGCATGCTCTGGAAGACCATATCGAACCTGACCTGGTCGTTCCCCGCGCCGGTGCTGCCATGGGCGACCGCGCCGGCGCCAAGCTTTTGCACATGCCTGGCCACGGCGATCGCCTGCACCATGCGCTCCGCGCTGACGCTCAGGGGATATGTCGCGTTCTTCAGCACGTTGCCGAAGACGAGGTATTTGATACAGCTGTCATAGTAGTCGCGGGTGACATCGACGCACTCGAACGACGCCGCTCCGAGCTGCCTGGCCCGCTTGCCGATCGCATCGATCTCTTCGGGGCTGAAACCGCCTGTATTGACCGTGAGGGCGTGGACCTCGAACCCCTTGACTTTCTGCAGCCAGACCGCGCAATAGGTGGTATCCAATCCGCCGCTATAAGCTAAGACGACTTTATTGTTCATAACTGTCGAAACGTTTAGAGATGAAAGAAAATGTGGAACAGGGACCTGGAGCGGGGCTTCAGCAGTTTCCATTGTTTGATGCGCATGAACCGTTCGTAGAGCTTGGAATGCTTCCTGAAGTCCTGGGTCGTCTCCTCCGGCTCGTAGTGGTCCCTGGGATCGTACAACATGGCCGTACACATACAGTTCTTTCGCTCCTTGCTCATCAGGATCTCATAGTTGACGCAGCTCTTGCATCCCGCCCAGAAGGCGTCGTCCTGCGTGAGCTCGGAATAGGTGACCGGCTCATATCCCAGCTCGGAATTGATCTTCATGACGGCCAGCCCGGTGGTTAGCCCGAAGATCTTGGCCTCGGGATATTTTTTCCGGCTCAGTTCGAAGATCTTTTTCTTGATCTGCTTGGCCAGGCCGCTCTTCCGGAAAGGCGGGGAAACGATCAGGCCGGAATTGGCCACGTATTCACCGTGGCTCCAGGTCTCGATGTAGCAGAATCCCGCCCATACCCCGTCTTCCGTAAACGCGATGACCGCCTTTCCCTCCCGCATTTTCTGCTGGATATAATCCGGGCTCCGCTTGGCGATGCCCGTGCCCCGTGCCATCGCCGAAGACTCCATTTCGTCGCAGATGATCCTGGCGAAGTCCTGGTGGGATGCGTCGGCTATCAATATCTTGAATTGTTGCTGTTCCATTTTTCGATTAAGCGCTGAATGATGAATATTCCTCCATTGATTCATTCGTTCAATGGCCGGATGAGGATCGCACCGCGAAAACGGGCGTTATTGAGAGATAGTATCAACGTCGTACCCCGACGGGCGTCGGCCGCCCGTATATGGCCCCGGGGACGGGATGGATGGAAAAAACTGTGCACAAAGGCACAGCAAAAAACCCACGCTTGTTGAAGGCGTGCAATATCGCCGGGAACCGGGATATGGGTGAGTTTTTTTTCATTTCAATGACTGATGAAATTCGTGATAAAATTCCGGATTTTCCAAATGCAACGCAAAATTGCACAATTTTTTGATTTCCGGCGGATTAAATTGTGATTTTTCGGTAAAATCCGGGCCCATCTGTTAAGGCTTCCCTAAAAGCCCGCTACGGGGCATCGTCGTACCCGATTTCGGCATCTTCCTGCGATATGCCAGCCAACTACCTGAGGATTACGACCAGGCGACTGCTGCGGCAAAAGACTTTTTCCCTGATCAATGTCCTTGGCCTCTCCATCGGCCTTGCCGCCTGTCTGCTGATCTATCTGTACGTCTACAGTGAAATGACCTATGACGCGTACAATTCCAACTATTCGCGGATCGCGCGGGTGACAAGCATTTTGCATTCCCCCGAATCGGACCTTGCCCTGGCGACTGCCCCGGAGGCGCTCGGGGATGCGCTTGTACGGGATTACCCGGAGGTGGAGACCGTTTGCCGGATCTTCGACACGACGGTGACCATCCGCCAGGGGACCGACGTGTTCAACGCGGACAATTTCTATTGTGCTGACGGGGAGGTCTTCAAGGTGTGGGACTTCCATTTTCTCGAAGGATCCGCCACCGGCGCGCTGTCGGCGCCGAATTCCGTCGTGCTGGCCCGCAGCGTGGAAAAGAAGTATTTCGGGTCGCGGCCGGCGCTCGGCCGGACCATGGTCCTGAATGGCGTCAGCTGCCGGGTGACGGCGGTCGTGGAAGACCGGCCGGCGAACACCGATCTCCGGATCGACGGACTACTGTCGAAACGTTATACGCACACGGAATGGGATTTCGACGATTTCGATTGTTACACCTACGTGCTCTTCCGGCGGACGGCCGCGGGGACCGGCGCCGCGGGTATCACGCGCTTCAACAGGAAACTGGCCGCGCTTGACAAGTACACCCGGCCGCTCCTCGACGAACAGGGTGCGAAGGGCTGGGCGCTCCGCTTCCAGGCGGAACCTCTTGCCGACGTGCATTTCAGCAAAGGCAAGGAGGTGGATACGCCCAAGGGGAACCGTTCCTTCAACCGGATCTTCTCTGCGCTCGCGGTCTTCATCCTGCTCATCGCCCTGCTGAATTATATCAACCTGGCGACGGCCCGCGCTGCCGACCGGATGAAAGAAGTGGGTGTGAGGAAGGTGATCGGCGCCCGGCCGGCACAGCTGGTTGCGCAATTCCTCGGCGAGTCTGCGCTGCTGGTGGCCGTAGCCTGGCTGATCGCGATCGGCCTGGTGGAATTGGGGATGCCGTTGTTCAACCGGGCGCTGGAGACCCACCTTTCGTTTTCGGCCTGGGGTTCGATCCTGTTCCCGGTCTTGCTTTTCCCGGTCACGATCCTGCTCGCGGGCGCCTACCCGGCCTTTGTCCTGTCCCGGTTCCGGCCCGTCGCCGTCCTGAAAGGCGGCAGCACAGGGGCCTCGGGCGCGGCCATGCGAAAAGTCTTTACCGCCGTCCAATTCGGGATCGCGCTGGCGATGCTGGCCGGCGCGGGTGTCTTTTACCGGCAGATGTATTATATGATGCACGCCGATCCCGGTATCGACCGGTCCCAGATCGTGATGATGGGGGTCCCGCAGGATTCGGTCCGCCGCGCAGCCGTCCCGGCCTTTGCCGAAACGCTGCGCCGGGAATCGGAGATCCGGGGGGTGACGGTGGGCACCGGGCTGCCATACGACGGTTTCTCGATGGCCAGCACGACTTTTACGTCGGGCGGTGGCCGCCACCGGGAAGTGCTCCTCGCCTATTTCTTTATCGACCCGCAGTTCCTGCCGCTGCTCCATATCCGGCTCGTCGCCGGGCGCAATTTTTCGGACAGCTTCCCTACCGACCGGAAGGAGGCGTTTATCGTCAATGAGGCCTTCGTGCGGACCGCCGGCTGGAAGGATCCCATCGGGCAGCAGATGGAAGGGAACGGCAACAAAGGAAAGGTGATCGGCGTCGTGCGGAATTTCTTCTATAAGTCCATGCACAACCTCATCCAGCCAATGGCGATGATCTACCGGCCGGCGCCGCCTTTTGCCGTGCTGGCGAAGGCGCCGGCCTCCGCACTGCCGCGGATCCGCGCCTTGTGGAAGCAATTCTTTCCGCTGACGCCGTTCGACTATGAATTCATGGACCAGGATTTCAATGCGCAATACCGGAAAGACCGGGTGACGATGATGCTTTTCAACGGTTTCACAGCCCTGGCGATCTTTATCTCCTGCCTGGGCCTCTATGGCCTCGTGTCGCTGATCGCCTTGCGGCGGGCCCGCGAGATCGCGATCCGGAAAGTGCTGGGCGCCCCGCTGCGGCGGTTGATGTGGCTGTTGTCCTCGGGGCAGCTGTGGCTGATCGGCATTGCAGGGGCCATAGCCCTGCCGCTCGCGGCGGCCGGCGCGCGGCGATGGCTGGAAAGTTATGCGTATCATACGGGTCTTTCGGTGTGGATCTTCGCGCTGCCCGTAGCAGCGTTGCTGCTGCTGACGCTCGCGGTGACCGGACTGCGGATCTGGCGCTCGGCGCGGGCAAATCCGGTGGAGAGTCTGAGATCTGAGTAGGGGTGGCGGGCTAGCCGATGGAGTGCAGCGGCACCGAATGCACGGCCGCAGCCATTTCGCGGATGAGCCCCGGGTCCTTTTCGATGGCGTTGCCCACCACGATCAGGTCCGCGCCGGCCTTGCAATCGAGATAGGCTTTTTCGGGATTGCGGATGCCGCCGCCGACGACGAGCGGGACATCGATATGGCCGGCGACGCAAGCGATCATTTCTTCGCGGACGGGATGACGCGCACCGCTGCCTGCGTCCATGTAAATGAGTTTCATCCCCAGCATCTCTCCTGCCATCGCGGTGCAAAGCGCGATCTCGTTCTTGTCCGCTGGGATCGGGCTGGCATTGCTGATATAGGAGACCGTGGTGGGCGCCCCGCCGTCGATCACCATATACCCGGTGGAGATGATCTCGAGCCCGCTTTTGCGGACGGCCGGCGCCGAAATGACATGCTGGCCGATGAGCAGTTCAGGATTGCGGCCGGAGATGAGTGACAAATAAAGCAGGGCATCGGCATGTTTCGATACGCCCGCGGGCGTGCCGGGGAAAAGGATAACGGGAATATGGCAGTTTTTGCGGATATGCTGTACGACCTCGTCGAGGTGATTGGAGATGACGAGGCTTCCGCCGACCAACAGATAGTCGACTTCGGCGCCGGCGGCCAGCGCGGTCAGTTCGTCCAGCTTCGAAGGGTTCACATTATCCGGATCGACCAGCACGGCCAGCGAACGCCGGCCTTTTGCCTTTTTTGCCAATAGGGAATCGTAAATGACTTTCTTCATTCGGTTTAACAAAAATGCGAAAACTTTTCCGCTTTACGGCCGTTATTCGACGAAATTAGAGCTAATTTGGATCAATACAAATACATGGAAATTTCCACAGTCACCGACAATCCCGAAAGGCAGCAATTCCAGCTTACCGTTGACGGAGAAACGGCTTCGATCGAATATCGGTTACACGAGGGAAAGCTCGTACTGATGCACACCGAAGTCCCGGAAAAATTGGGCGGCCGGGGCATTGGCTCGGCGCTGGCGGATTTTGCATTCCGGTATGCGAGAAGCAAGCGTCTTCCGGTAAAGGTCTACTGCCCCTTCGTACAGGCATGGCAGAAGAAACATCCTGAATACGACGATTTGGTAGTTAAGGCTGATTAGCAAGCGTTTACTAAACAATGGTCGATTTCGACAATAATTGCGGCGATGTGAATAAAAAAATATCTGAACTTTGCACCGATCTCGCAAACTCCCTGCCCGTGTGATTTTTGAAATTGCTAACATCCGTTTTGCACATCTGTTAATATCTCGGCAGCGGAAATTTCAAAATGAAAAAATACTTTCGTCAACCACCGACCCGCCGCAAAAACTATTTTTCAAAAATCTCGCTAAAGGTACAGAATCATGGCAGCTAAAAAGCAATCTGTGAAGGGCTTGCAGTTCACCCGTCGCTTCACCAAAGAGGACACCAGCGTATTCGATCTGTTCACGTACGATTACAGGAGTTCCGTTATCCGCAATCCGAGTGGAGAAGTGGTATTCGAGATGAACAACGTCGAAGTGCCGGCCAGATGGAGCCAGATTGCCACCGACATCCTTGCGCAAAAATATTTCCGAAAAGCGGGCGTGCCACAGGCGGACGGATCGCTTGGCCGGGAGACCTCGGTCAAACAGGTCGCCCACCGTATGGCCAATTGCTGGCGGGTCTGGGGCGAAAGGTATGGCTATTTCGCCACCGAAAAGGACGCGCAAATCTTCTATGAGGAACTGGTGTACAGCATCCTGGACCAGGCATGCGTTCCCAATTCCCCCCAATGGTTCAATACCGGTCTGCACGAATCCTACGGGATCACCGGGAAGCCGCAGGGCCATTACTTCGTCGATGCGGCGGACGACCAGCTGAAATTGTCGACCTCGGCCTATGAGCGTCCGCAGCCCCACGCCTGTTTCATCCTCAGCGTGGAAGACGACCTCGTCAACGATGGCGGTATCATGGACCTGTGGGTACGCGAAGCCCGGATCTTCAAATATGGCTCGGGCGTAGGTACGAATTTTTCGCATATCCGCGGAGAAGGGGAGAAGCTGAGCGGCGGCGGGACCTCCAGCGGGCTGATGAGCTTTTTGAAGATCGGCGACCGTGCCGCGGGCGCGATCAAATCCGGCGGGACGACGCGGCGGGCGGCCAAGATGGTCTGTCTCGACCTCGACCACCCGGAGGTGATGAGCTTCATCAACTGGAAAGTGGAAGAAGAAAAGAAGGTCGGCGCGCTGATCGCCGCCGGTTATGCGAGCGATTACGAAGGGGAGGCCTACCGGACTGTCTCGGGCCAGAATTCCAACAACTCCATCCGCATCCCCAACGAATTCTTCCGCCGCCTGGAAACCGACGAGGATTGGGATCTGATCGCACGGCATGACAAACGGGTCATGAAGCGCATCCCGTCCCGCGAAGTTTGGAACCAGATCGCCTACGCGGCCTGGCGCTGCGCCGATCCAGGCACACAATACGACACGACCATCAACGAATGGCATACCTGCCCCGCCGGCGGCCGCATCCGCGCGTCTAATCCGTGCAGTGAATACATGTTCCTCGACAACACCGCCTGCAACCTGGCTTCCGTCAACCTTCGCCGCTTCTACAACGAAGAGACCAATACGTTCGACGTCGAAGGTTTCGAATACTCCTGCAGGTTATGGACGTCCGTTCTCGAGATATCGGTCCTGATGGCCCAATTCCCTTCCAAAGAGGTCGCGCAGCTTTCGTATGACTACAGGACGCTCGGTCTTGGCTATGCGAACCTGGGGTCGATGCTGATGGTGATGGGCATTTCCTACGACAGCGAGGAGGCCCGCGGGATCGCGGGCGCCATCACGGCGATCATGACAGGGGTCGCCTACCGGACCTCCGCCGAACTGGCCGCCGTGCTCGGGCCGTTCCCGAGGTATGAGGAGAACAGGGACAATATGCTGCGGGTCATGCGGAACCACCGGCTGGCAGCCTACGACGCGGACGAATACGAGGGGCTGGAAGTAAAGCCCCAGGGCCTGAAGGCTAAATACTGTCCCGACTACCTGCTTAAGGCGGCGACGAAGGCCTGGGATGAGGCCGTGCAGCTGGGCGAGAAGCACGGCTACCGCAATGCGCAGGCTACAGTCATCGCGCCGACGGGCACCATTGGTCTCGTCATGGATTGCGACACCACCGGCGTGGAGCCAGACTTCGCGCTCGTGAAGTTCAAGAAGCTGTCCGGCGGCGGTTATTTCAAGATCATCAACCAGTCCGTCCCCACTGCCCTGAAGAACCTCCGCTACACCGACAAGCAGATCGACGCCATCGTCAAGTATGCCGTCGGCTCCGCCAGCTTTGCAGGCGCGCCGCATATCAACCACCAGTCGCTGAGCGAAAAGGGGTTCATTGCCGAAGAGATCCGCAAGCTCGACGCAGCCGTCGGCTCCGCCTTCGAGATCGGGTTTGTCTTCAACGTCTATACACTCGGCGAGGAATGCCTCCAGCGGCTTGGGTTCAAGCCCGCTCAATATTATAATTTCGAATGGAGCCTGCTGGAAGCCCTCGGCTTCTCCGATGCCGAGATCGAAGCCGCGAACGACTATGTATGCGGGACGATGACGATCGAGGGCGCCCCTTTCCTCAAGGAAGAGCACCTGTCGGTGTTCGATTGCGCGAATAAATGCGGGAAGAAAGGCCGGCGGTTCATCCACGCCCACGGGCATATCCGGATGATGGCCGCCGCCCAGCCCTTTATCAGCGGCGCCATCTCGAAAACCATCAACCTGCCGAACGAAGCGACGGTGGAAGAGATCGCCGATGCCTATATGCTCTCCTGGAAGCTCGCGCTGAAGGCCTGCGCACTCTATCGTGACGGGTCGAAGCTTTCCCAGCCGCTCAGCACCAAATCAGATAAGAAAAGGAAGGACGAAGAAAAAGAAACGTCCGCGGCGCTGGAATCCGCAGCCGAACCGGCCGGCGAATCCCATATCGTCGACCTGGGCAAACTGACGGTGCAGGAATTGCTCGAAGAAGTCCAGAAACGCGTCCAGTCTTCGCCCGACACCAAGCTGAAACGGGCGCTGGCAACCATCGTGGAGCGCCGGACGCTTCCGGCCAAACGCCGGGGCTATACCCAGAAGGCCAAGATCAACGGCCAGGCGATCTTCCTGCGCACCGGCGAATACGCGGACGGTACGGTAGGCGAGATCTTTATCGATATGGCCAAGGAAGGGGCGACGATGCGGAGCATGCTCAACTGTTTCGCTATCGCTATTTCGATCGGGCTGCAGTACGGCGTGCCGCTCGAGGAGTTTGTCGAGAAATTCGTCTTTACCCGGTTCGAGCCTTCCGGAATGGTCGACCATCCGAATATCAAGAGCACGACTTCCATCGTCGATTTCATCTTCCGCTCGCTCGCATACGAATATCTCGGCCGGACCGACCTGGTGCACGTCCTCGACCGCCCCGAAGTTGCGGCTGCCGCGAACGAAAATTGGGACCCGTTGGGATCGGAGGAGTTGGACAAGCAGGCGCCGGAACTCAGCGATGTACGCATTGTGGCCAAGGCTTCCGGCGCGGGTCCCGCCGGCGTCAACCCTTCAGGCGGGCACGTTTCGCCAGCCGCAGCAAAGGCTGTCCGCACCGGGCAGCATACCAAGACCGGCGAGGCGCATCGCGCGGACAACGGGCTGGAAGCGATCAATGCGGCCGCCCGCAGCATGCAAAGCGACGCCCCGGCCTGCAATACCTGCGGCCATATTACGATCCGCAGCGGAACCTGCTATAAATGTCTGAATTGCGGCAATAGTATGGGTTGTAGTTAAGTGCTTGATAATCAAGACCATCGGCTTGGCAATAGCCGGGGGCTTTTTTTATCTTTGTCTCTTTTCCAATCCTACTTCGAAAATGGGTTATTTTTTCTCGCTGTCGGGGCGTACTTTAGGGAGCATTCTGAGCGTTAAGATAAATCCTATAACCCAAATTGAAAAACATGAAACGTATCCTCTTCGCCGCCCTCGTCATCATCACCACCACTACTTTATTTTCCTGTAATCGCAGTGTGACGCCGGAACAAGCCGCCAGCAACCACTATTCGCATTGCAGGGATATGCGATAAATCATTTTGCCTTCGGGAAAAGAAGTTTAGGGCAATCATTTTTGGATCCACCCGCGGTCAGCGGGTGGTTTTTTCGTTACTTTTACCGGAATAACAGTCGGAATGACAGTACAATTCGGTTATAACAAAAAGGAGGTACTGGATGGATTGCGAGGTCACTTTTTTGGCCGTCCCGAAATAAAGACGCTGATCATCGTGATCAATGTCTTCGCAATCGTGTCCTTCATCCTTTTCGCGCTTCACAAAATCCAGGCCCTTCCCTTCCTCATCTTCGCGGTCCTTTGGTTCACGCTCTGGATCGGCATCCGCTGGCTTCTTCCCCTCAGTATCTATAAGAAGTCGGCCACTTTCAAGGACAATTTCGTGCTTTCCCTTACCGACGAGGGTGTACTCCTGAAAACAAAAAAAGGGAACCAGCTCTGGCAATGGAGGGACTTCAGCGGCTTCAAGGAAACGATCTACTTCTTTCACGTCTATTTCAACCCCCGTTCGTTCTTTATGATACCGAAGGACTCCTTCAAGGATATCACGGAAATCCAGGCGGCGCGAAAGCTGCTGAAGGAACGTATCCGGAAATAAGCGCCGGCGATCAGCGCGGCTTATATTTGGATCCCTCGAAAATGGCCCGCGGCGAGAGCCGCATCACATCCGGCGGCTGCAACCCGGGGTGGTCGGCCACATATTTCGTGACGATCCGCCAGCCCACCCAGGCGCCGATATTCCCCGGCGACGGGTCAGGCATACCCAAGGTCTTTGGGCCTTCCCCGATATAATTCTTGAGTATATCCGGGTCCACGGTGTAGAGATCGGTGTTGCGCAGGAAATACCCCCAGATCTCGGGCTCGTTGGCCGCGCACCATTTCAGCTGGGCCTGCGTGTATCCCGTCACGATGCTGTCCGGCGATCCGGGCATCAGCTTTTCCTGCAGCCACCAATACCGGCCCTTGATGACCATTTGCTCGACCAGCGGCCGGCCGTCGCTGTTGTCCGGGAATATGTCCTGCGCCAGCGCCGTTATGCAATTGGCATCGATATAGCCCGGTTCGAACCGGCGGGAAATATATCCGGGATACATGTCCTGGCCCTTTCCCGTCAGGTAGAAAGAAAAGTTCCTGCCGGCATAGGATTGGAGTCCGATGCCCAGTGCCTGGCTGGTGATGGCGACACCGGGTCCGTCCAGCGGCCCGACGAAGGCCACGACATGGCCGGGAAGCGAATACCGGGGGAAATAGTATTTGATATGCCGGAACCCGTCCTCCAGCTCCTTTGCCAGCCAGCCGAGGTCCGGGTATTTGAGCCGGAGCGAATCGCCGATCGCCCGGTAGCTCCCGAGGAATTGCCGGGCCGCTTCGAACGCCAGCCGGCTGGTATCGGTGACAGGCCCCGCGCCGAGGATATCGCTGACGAAATCGTCCGTAAAATCGGGGTAGGCCTTCTCGAGGCGCCGAAGTCCTTCCTCGATATGGTTGGAGTCCAGGGAAAAAAAAGCGGTGTCGAACCTTTCGATATGCACTTCCGGAACCGCAACGCCGGATACATCCGGTCCTTCGCGATGTCCGCAGCCGGCGAAGATCAGGACCAGGACCGAAAGCGCAACAGCGGGTGTACGAAACATAGCGGCCAAAGATAGCGATTTGGCGTAATTTTACGGCAATATGAAGATCGCCATCGCACAGCAGAATTACCACATCGGGAATTTCGAAGACAATGTCCGGAAGATCCTGGAAGGAGTCCGGCGAGCGGGCGAAGCCGGCGCGGACCTCGTGGTCTTCTCGGAGCTTTCCGTTTGCGGCTATCCGCCGCGCGACTTCCTCGAATTCGACGACTTTGTCGCCAAGTGCGACGCGGCGGTGGACCGCATCCGCGAGGAAACTACCCATATCGGCGTGATCGTCGGCAGCCCGGCCCGCAATTCCACGGGAAAGGGAAAGGAACTATTTAATGCAGCGTGGCTGCTCTACGAAAAGGAGATCAAGGGCGTCGCGCACAAGACCTGTCTTCCCAACTATGACGTCTTTGACGAATACCGTTACTTCGAGCCGGCTTTCGACTGGAAGGTCATCCCGTTCAAGGGGAAAAGGATCGCACTCACCATCTGCGAGGACATCTGGAATATGGGCGACCATCCGCTGTACCGGATTTGCCCGATGGATCAGCTGATCGGCCAGGACCCTGACCTGATGATCAATATTTCAGCCAGCCCATTCGACTACGATCACGACGAAGACCGGAAAGAAGTGGTCCGGCAGAACGTCCTGAAATACGGCCTGCCGATCTATTATTGCAATGCCGTCGGCTCGCAGACCGAAATAGTCTTCGATGGCGGCAGCGTGGTCTATGACGCTTATGGAAAACTGGTGAAAGAGCTGAATTATTTCGAGGAGGACTTCGTGGTCGTGCCCCTGCCGGCCGAAACGCCGGCTTCCCCCGACGGACGGACGCCGGTCCCGCCGCTGTACGAGGAGTTGCTGCCGGGATTATCGGTGGCGGTTACCGACGAACCCGAGCCGGGGCGCGAGCATCATCACGCGAACCCGAAAGCGGCGGAACACAAGGGATTTCAGCCGGACCTCTTCGACAAGGATATGCGCGTGTCGAAACTCAATGATCCCGATCGCATCCTGCAGTACCTCGTCGACGACCGGAATATTTCGCAGATCCGCCAGGCGCTGATCCTGGGTATCCGCGACTATTTTTTTAAGATGGGATTCACAAAGGCGATCCTTGGCAGCAGCGGCGGCATCGACAGCGCCGTCACGCTGGCCATTGCCTGCGAAGCGCTTGGAAGCTCGAATGTCCGCGCCATCCTTTTGCCGTCCCCGTATTCCACCGGTCATTCGGTCAGCGACGCGGAGCAACTTTCCCGTAACCTCGGCAATCCCTATGATATCGTTCCCATCCGCGAGGTATACGAGTCCCTGCTCCACACCCTGGAACCGGTCTTTGCCGATTCGCCCTTCGGGCTCGCGGAAGAGAATCTGCAAAGCCGTACCCGCGGCAATATCCTCATGGGAATTGCGAACAAATTCGGGTATATTCTGCTCAACACCAGTAATAAGAGCGAATTGTCGACGGGGTACGGCACGCTGTACGGCGATATGGCCGGCGGCCTCAGCGTGCTCGGAGATGTATACAAAGGCCAGGTCTATGCCCTTGCAAGATATATCAACAGGAAAGGCGAGGTCATTCCGCGGAACATCCTCGAGAAGGCGCCCTCCGCGGAGCTCCGCCCGAACCAAATGGACAGCGACAGTCTGCCGGAATATGACATCCTCGACAAGGTCCTGTACCAATATATCGAGCGCCGGCAGGGACCGAGGGAGATCGTTGCCATGGGCATCGACGAGGCGGTGGTGGGGCGGGTGCTGAAACTGGTCAATAGTAATGAATACAAGCGGAATCAATTCTGCCCGATCATCCGGGTCAGCTGCAAGGCCTTCGGCATCGGCAGACGCGTGCCCATCGTCGGCAAATATCTTTCCTGATTTCAGTGCTTCAGGACGATAATGTAGCGGGTATTCTGCCCTCCAAACTTCTCATCGGCGTAGATCTCCAGATGGTGATGGTCCAGCTTTCTCACTTTGTAGTACTGGTCCTGGAAATAAATGGTACTGTCGCCGTTCAGGAACTGCCACAGGAAGGGCAGGCTGTCGGCAGCTCCTTTCGCCGCGTGCGAACCCCGTTTCGAAGTGGGGCCGAGAGTGGAATATCCGGTGCCATCCTTGCAGAAAATGATGGAGTTGTCTTTCTCGCTGCCCGCGATACTCGGATCGAGCGCATCAAATATCCCATCGTCGTTGGAGTCAAACCCGGCTTTTTCATATTTCCACGGCGTGCGGGTAAGGAGGTCGACGTCCTTTCCTGACCCGCGCTTGCTGTTACATCCTGCCAGCGCGGCGCCCGCGAGAGCGACCGCGAGGATCGATAGGGCGAATATGGTCCGGTTTAGCTTCATATCGCACGACTTTCCGTGAGACTTTGCCCACGCCTACAGGTTTAAAAACTCCCGGATCAAATAATTATTTTATCTAATTCCTATAAAAATTTTTAGCAGATGTTTGCGAAACCGAATTCGTACTTTCGGCCTTTATATAATCTTCAGCCATATGCTATATACAGCGGAGGATATCAGACAATTAAACAACAAGATCCAGTATCAGTCCACGTTTATCGACAGGCTCCGGGATGAGGTGGGAAGGGTGATCGTGGGCCAGCACCAGATGCTCGACCGCCTGCTGATCGGGCTGCTCAGCAATGGCCACGTGTTGCTGGAAGGCGTGCCCGGATTGGCTAAGACTTTAACAATCAAATCTCTGGCGCAGGCCATCCACGCGCGGTTCAGCCGCATCCAATTCACGCCGGACCTTTTGCCGGCCGACGTCGTCGGGACCATGATCTTCAACCAGCAGAAACACGAGTTCGTTGTTCGAAAGGGCCCCATATTCGCCAATTTCGTCCTCGCGGACGAGATCAACCGCGCGCCCGCCAAAGTGCAGAGCGCCCTGCTGGAAGCCATGCAGGAGCGGCAGGTGACCCTTGGGGATACCAGTCATAAACTGGAAGAACCCTTTTTGGTCCTTGCCACGCAGAACCCGCTGGAGCAGGAAGGTACCTACCCCCTGCCCGAGGCGCAGCAGGACCGGTTCATCATGAAAGTGATCGTGGATTATCCCACCAAGCAGGAGGAACAAATGATCATCCGCCAGAACGTCCAGGGGCAACAGACGCCAACCGTCAGCCAGGTGGTTTCCACCCAGGAGATCGTGCAGGCCAAGGAACTGACCCGGCAGATCTATATGGACGAAAAGGTTGAACATTATATCCTGGACATCGTGTTCGCTACCCGGACCCCTGAAAAATACAAGCTGGAAAAGCTGAAGCCGCTCATCGCTTATGGCGGCAGTCCCCGGGCAAGCATCAACCTGGCGCTGGCTGCAAAATCGAATGCCTTCCTTAACAAACGGGGATATGTGATCCCGGAAGACGTCCGGTCCATTTCAAAGGACGTGCTCCGGCACCGTATCGGACTGACCTACGAAGCGGAGGCGGAAAATGTCAATGTCGAACAGGTCGTGGATGATGTCCTGAAAGCGATCCCGATCCCCTGACAGACAGAACATGCTGACCACAGCGGAAATATTAAAAAAGGTCAGAGAGCTTGACATCAAAAGCAAGCGTCTGACGCGCCACCTGTTTACAGGCGAATATCACAGCGCCTTCAAGGGCCGCGGCATGAGCTTCCGCGAGGTCCGGGAATATGCGCCTGGTGACGATATCCGTTTTATCGACTGGAATGTCTCGGCCCGTTTCAACCATCCGTTCAGCAAGCTGTTCGAGGAGGAGCGGGAGCTCACCGTGCTGCTGCTGGTGGACGTGAGCGCCAGCTCGCTTTTCGGGACGACGCATGCCCGCAAGAAGGACCTGATCACGGAGGTCTGCGCGGTGCTCGCCTTCTCCGCGGTCAACAACAACGACAAAGTGGGTGTGGTGTTTTTCAGCGACAGGGTGGAAGCCTATATCCCACCGAAAAAAGGCCGGGAGCACGTGCTGTACATCGTCCGGCAATTGCTTACCATAGAGCCAAGGAACAGGGGCACCAGCCTGAGCGCGGTCATCCGTTTCTTCAACCATGCGGCCCGCCAAAAGGCGATCGTATTTCTGCTCAGCGATTTCCTGGACGGAAACGGGGCGCCGGCCGCGGCGAAGCCGGAGACCAGCTTCGAGGATGCGCTCAAGGTAGCGGGGAAGAAACACGACATGATCGGCATCAAGGTCTATGATAAGATGGACATGCAGCTTCCGAAGATCGGTCTGATCGAAGCGGAGGACTCGGAGACGGGTGGCCGTTATTGGGTCGATACCGATGACTATCTCGTGCGCACCAACTATCAACAATATTTTTTTGATCAGACCGAACGTTGTAAAACCATTTTTCAAAAGGCCGGTTGCGATCTGCTCCATCTGCGGACAGATGAGGACTATGTCAAGATCCTGCAGCGTTTCTTTGTCGGCCGGCACCGGCCCGGGTAACCCATGAAAAGATCCCTGATACATATCATCCTCCTTGCCCTATGCCTGCGGGCGGGAGACCTGATGGCCCAGGCTCGCGTGTCAAGGCATTCCGCGAAGCCCGCGGTACCGGCGCCGGCGCTCAAGGCAACGGTGGACAAGGATAATATCCTTATCGGTGAACCGGTCCACCTGATGCTGGAAGCAACGGTCGACGGGAGCTATCCGCTCGCCTGGCCTGCTCCGGACAGCCTGCCGCATTTCGAGTGGATCGAGCGGCATCCCGCGGACTCGACGGTTTCCGGTCCGGAGCGGTCCTACCGGCAGTACCTCACGATCACCAGCTTTGACTCGGGGACCTGGGCGATACCCCGGCTGCCCTTTGTGATCGGCGGAACGACCTTCTACACCGATTCCATACCCATCCGGGTCGGCTATACTCCCATCGATCCTTCCCGGGACTATCACGATATCAAGGATATCATCGAAGTCCCCAATCCTTTTGCCCGTTGGTTCGGATGGATCGTAGGGATTGTCGCGCTTGGATCGGTGGCCCTTGTGGTCTGGCTGGTCCGGAAAAGGAAGGTCTTGCAGCAGCTGGTCCGGAGCGTAACGGCGCCCCGGTTGTCGCCTTATGAAAACGCTATCCGGCAACTGGACGAGCTGGAGAAACAGCGGTTGCCGGAGACCGGCGCGTTTAAGTTGTTTTATAGCCGGCTGGGCGAAATCCTGCGGCGATACATGTATCGGCGGCTGGGCATTTCCAGCTTGTCGGAAACCAGCGAGGAGCTCATCGGACAGTTGAGACAGCGGCCGCTGCCCGCGCAACAACAGGCGGAACTGGCCGATGCCCTGCGCATGGGCGATTTTGTAAAATTCGCCAAATACCAGCCGGGGCTGGGCGACTGCGAGTTGCATTACCGGACGATCCGCGAAGCGATCGACGCGCTGAACCGCGCGGTCGAGGCAGAAGAAGCATTGGCCAGGAGCCTGACGACCCAGAACGAAACAAAATAATTTCATTCATACTTGCTGTACGATTGGTATCAACATATTTATTTTAGCCAGCCGGTCTTTTTCGCGCTGTTCCTGCTGTTGCCGCTGCTGATCTGGTGGGAGGTCCGGCGTTCCGACCGCGCCCAGGCGACGGTCATGGTATCCAGCATCCGCGCCTTCCGGCGGGTACGGTCCTGGAAAACGATGATCCGGCCGCTGCCTGTCATTTTCCGGCTGCTGGCATTTTGTTGCATCGTCATTGCGCTTGCCAGACCTCAAACGAGAAACGACGAGCAACTCGTCAATGGTGAAGGCATCGACATTGTCCTTTGCCTGGACATCAGCGGCAGCATGCTCGCGCAGGATTTCACGCCCAACCGGATGGAGGCTGCGAAGAATGTC
Organism: Puia sp.; assembly: GCA_035572015.1. Classification (GTDB taxonomy): domain Bacteria; phylum Bacteroidota; class Bacteroidia; order Chitinophagales; family Chitinophagaceae; genus Puia. The sequence goes on from DATNBP010000158.1 coordinate 33,123, forward strand.
GCCGCCGAATTCATCGACAACCGGCCCACCGACCGGATAGGGCTGGTCATCTTCTCAGGCGAAAGCTTTACCATGTGCCCGCTGACAACAGACCGCAACATGTTGCAGTCGCAACTGGCGCAGGTCCACAGCGGCCTGTTGGAGGACGGAACGGCCATTGGCTCGGGGCTGGCAACCGGCGTCGATCGTTTGCGGAACTCCCCCTCCAAAAGCAAGGTGATCATACTGCTGACGGACGGGGAGAACAACGGCGGCCTGATCGACCCCAATACGGCAAAGGAGATCGCCAAGGAGGTCGGGGTGAAAGTGTATACGATCGGCATGGGGACCGAAGGCTTCGCGCCAGTCCCGGTGCAGACACCGGGCGGCGTGGTCATGCAGCGGGAAAAAGTGAATATAGATGAGAAACTGCTAACCCAGATCGCCAACGAAACCGGCGGACACTATTACCGGGCAAAGGACAATGAAAGCCTGAAGAACATCTATTCGGAGATCGACAGGCTGGAAAAATCGAAGATCGAGGTCACGACGCTCCACCGGTACACCGAGCAATTCTATCCGTTCGCGCTTGCGGCGGCCGCCCTGCTATTCCTGGAACTGCTGCTGCGCTGGACGTTGCTGCGCAAATTCCCGTAATTTCACGCCCTCGCCCGCGCCGGCTGCGGCGTCGCGAGCCATTTCTCCCATGACCGGCAAGATCTACAAATCAACGGGCTCCTGGTATGTCGTCCGAACTGCAGGCGGCGAATTCCTCCACGCCCGTCTCAAAGGCAATTTCCGCCTCGACGGAATCACTTCGACCAACCCGCTGGCGGTCGGCGACGACGTCGACCTCGACAGGGAACCGGGAGAAGACGGTTCGGCCGTCATCACAACCATCCACGACCGCCGGAATTATATCAACCGTCAGTCCCCGGGCCATCGGTTGCAGCATCATATCGTCGCCGCCAATATCGACCAGTCCCTGCTGGTTGCCACGCTCAAAGAGCCGCGCACTTCCCAGGGCTTCGTGGACCGCTGGCTCGTAACCTGTGAAGCCTATCATGTGCCGGCTGTGCTGCTGGTCAACAAAAGCGACCTTTTCCGGGCGAAGGAGGCTGCGTTGTTTTCGCAGTGGCAGGATATGTATGCCGCCATCGGCTACCGGGTGATCCGGCTGAGCGTGGTGAACGGCGAGGGACTCGATGAAGCGAAGACATTGCTCGCTGGTAAGATCAGTCTCCTCAGCGGCCATTCGGGCGTCGGAAAATCTTCGTTCCTGAATGCGCTCTTTCCTTCCATGAGCCTGAAGACGCAGGAGGTGAGCGGCTGGAGCGGGAAGGGCCTGCACACGACGACCTTTGCGGAGATGTTCGACCTGCCTGCCGGCGGCCAGGTCATCGATACGCCCGGCATGCGGGAATTCGGCCTGGTGGATATCGCGAAGGCGGAGCTCTCCGGCTATTTTCCGGAGATGCGGGTGCTTGCGGGTGAGTGCCAATTCAATAACTGTCTTCATCTCGAAGAACCCGGCTGTGCGGTGAAGGCCGGGGTGGCCGCCGGGCGCATCGCGGAGGCGCGCTACATCAGCTACTGCCATATACTCGCTTCGATTGAAGAGAACCGGTATTAGGGGGCGTGAATCGCTGCGGGGGCGTAAAGTTTCGCCGGTGGGTGGGGGGTAAAGTTTCGCCGGTG
>DATNBP010000159.1:0-4612 GCA_035572015.1 Puia sp.
TGATCCAATATCCGCACATAGCAGTAATGGCCCTCGGCGTCCAGGCGAATGTTGACCTGACGATTGGCGGGATTGGGATAGACCATGAAGCCATCCGCTGCCACCGCCGACGGGTTCGCCGTTGCTGCGTCGATCGCTGACCGTTCGATCGCCGACGGGTCGATCGCTGACGAATCTGTCGCTGCGCTTCCGGCGCCCGGTCCGTCGGAACAAGCGCCAAGGGTCGCTCCTTTACTCAGCATTTGCCGTACGGCGTTACTGCTGACACAGACATTTTTGTTTTTGTGGGGCAAAGACTGACAAACGGCGACTTTCTCGTCCCGGGGACCACACCGCACATCTACGACATGGATGGTAGTGATGGCGGTGGCCACGCAGCCGTATTGATCCGTCACCGTCACCGTATCCGGATAGCTTCCGGGTGTGGAATATTGTACAAGGTCTACAGGACCGGAAGCGCCGTCTGACCACGCGTAGGTGAATTGGTCGCCAGGCTGCAATCCGCCCGTTACCGACGCTGAAAGGGACAGTGACGCAGGCCCGTATCCGACATATATCGTGTTCGGTGCGCCACCGGGATTGACGGCGTACACATCGGCGACTGACGCGGAGATCGGTGAATCGCAGGACGGCGCGGGTGTATATTGCCAGACGTCGTTCAAATCGCCGACCGCATTGCTCCCGAGTCCTATATACGCCTTTCCGTCCACCACGAACGAAATGCCCTGGGACCTTCCGTTAGTGGGAACGCTTGCCCGTTGGGTCCAGATATCGTTAAGCGGGTTGTATTCCCATAGGTCGTTGAGAGGGCTATAGTATTGACCCGAGCTGACGTATCCCCGCCGGCCGACTCCAAACCCGAATGCGTTGACGCGAGGCGTGGCGGGAAGATCCGCCTTTCTGGCCCAGGTACCCGTGAGTGGATCGAACTCCCAGAGATCGTTCAGCCGGGTATCGTAATAGTAATAGCCCGTTCCGACATATCCTTTACCTCCTGCGCTGAATCCGACGGCGCCGAATCTCCCCTGCTCGGGAACATCCGGCTTTTGCGTCCAGGTGTCGGCCGCCGGATCGTATTCCCAAAAATCGCTGAGGAAGTGCGCGAAGTCGAACCGGTCACGCCTGTAGGCGCCGGTTCCGGCATACACCTTGTTGCCGATGGTGAATGCGAGCGGAAAGTACCGGCCGGGGTCGGTGGGGCTGCCAAAGTCGTGCATACGCACCCAACTGTTAGAGCCCGGGTTGTATTGCCAGATATCGGTGTACCATACCCAATGGAAATCTCCCGGCGTATTCGCTCCCCAACCGATGTAACCCCGGCCGCCAACGCTAAAGCCGGTTGCGCCGTACCGGGCGCCGCCGGGGAAATCCGCTAATTGACTCCAGGTGTCGCTCGAAGGGTCGTATTGCCAGACATCGGAATAACAGTTGCCGGCATCATCCAATCCGAGCCCGGCATACGCGCGATCACCCACACTAAAGGCGGTGACCGCATTGCGGGAGCCGCCCGCAAAGTTCGCTTTTTGAAGCCAGCTATCCTGCTGCGCTTGTACGCTGAGGGCGAACAAAAGGCCCGCAGCGATAAACCCAATCTTTTTCATACTGTCAGTTTTTAGAGTTACCTGTCGGGGATGTGGATACCGAGCGATTTCATCTCCTGGATCGTGACCATCGGAGGCATGATCCCGCGGCCTATTTTTTCCGCCACGAGGCCGGCCACCCTGGCCGCCTCGGTTTCGGAGGCGAAACCGTTATTTCCGGGAACGCAGGGTATGGATGCCTGATGGATCAGCATTTTCCCGTGTACTGAAACCTCGTATCCGAAGCCCTGACCGGCGGGGTTTCGGAACACATGGCAGCGAATGGCGGAAGGAGGGATGGAATCGGAGCCGATGACACTCACCGGTCCGCGAGGTTCGCACGCATTAGCACGGACGAAGGAAAGGACAACGAACCATGAAATCACTGCCAGGAACCGGGGTAGAAATATCTCCATCGGAAATGTTTGAACGCATACTGGATAAATTCGCTTTCGGGTCACCGTCAATCCGATCGCAAACTAATTTACCGTGCAATAATTTCCGATGATGGGCATCACCGGTCCGGCTGATCCTGGTCACGGAGGATCCCTTTGCCTGCCGGCCACACCTTGTGGACAGAATATATATTATGGCAGCAGCAACCCGGCGAGCGCCAGGTCCGTTGGGGTGGTGATCTTTATATTGTTGATCTCCCCTTCTATGAGATGCACGGCGAAACCTGCCTCCTCCGCCACCGTCGCTTCATCCGTGAATGCTTTCGAATGGTCCCTGGAGTAAGCCGCGATCAAAATATCCGCCCGAAAGGTCTGTGGCGTCTGGACCAGCTTGATCCGGCTGCGATCGATCGGCTTGCTCCGTCCCTCGTCCTCCGCCAGACGCACGCTGTCCCTGCAGTCTACGACGGGCACGGCGGATCCGAGCCGCAACGTTTGCTCGTAACAACGCCGGATGAGTCCCCCGCTGACCAGGCAGCGCACGCCGTCATGCACAAAGATGATCGCATCGCTTCCTCCACCGGCCCCGGCGTCCGGAACCATCGCGCGCCCTCCCGCCCCGCCGCCTGCATCGCTCGCCGCGTTGAGCGGGCCCGTCCCCAATATCTCGCTGATGCGCCCGAGCCCATTCCTCACCGAGTGGAACCGCGTGTTCCCGCCCTCCACCAGCTCGACCCTGTCCGCCTGCCGGAGCGTGCCCAGCAGCTCCTCCGCAAGCCGGCGAAATGCCGCCGGAATGACGAGGACGATCCTGAGATCGTCGAAAGCCGCGAGAAAGGTGTCCAGTGTATACCAAAGCACGGGTCGCTCACGCAATGACAGGAACTGTTTGGGCAACGGGGTGCCCATCCGTACCCCCGAGCCTCCGGCAACAACGATCGCAAATTTCTTCATATCGCCTATTTGTAAATCGCCACCATTTCCGTGCCGTCACTGCTTTTGTACCCCCTGTACATCCCCTCGGTATTGAAGATCAACGCCGGGTTGCCCTGGGAATCCACACCGATCATGCCCCCCTCTCCGCCGATCGCGGGCAGCTTCTCATGCACGACGATCTCCATCGCCTTTTCCAGGCTATAGCCCTTGTATTCCATCAGACAGCTGACGTCGTGCGCCGCGACCGCGCGAAGGAACAACTCACCATGTCCCGTGCAACTGATGCCGCAGGTGGCGTTGTTGGCATAGGTTCCCGCGCCGATCACCGGGCTGTCGCCGATCCGGCCATATTTCTTGTTGGTCATGCCGCCGGTACTCGTCGCCGCCGCGATATTGCCCTGCTGGTCGCAGGCCACTGCTCCCACGGTACCGAATTTCTTGTCCCGCATCAACTCTTCCAGCCGCTGATGGGTGTGGTCCAGCGAATAGGTATCGGAGTCGCGGATTTCTTTCCACTGGTCGTAGCGGAACTGCGAGAAAAAGTATTCGTCCGGCTCCAGCTTGATCCCCTGCTTGATGGCAAAATCACTGGCGCCTTTGCCGCTAAGGAAGACGTGGTTGCTGTTGTGCATCACCTCCGCCGCCAGTTCGATCGGGTTGCGGACATTACGGACACCCGTAACCGAGCCAGCTTCGAGCGTGCTGCCATCCATGATGGCGGCATCCATTTCCTGCACGCCTTTCTTGGTAAAGACCGCCCCGCGGCCGGCATTGAAAAGCACATTGTCTTCCAGCATCACGATCGTCGCCTTGATGGCGTTGACGGCCGATCCTCCCTGCTCCAGTACGGCAAAGCCGGCCTGCATGGCTTGCTGCAATCCCGCCTGGTACGCCTCCTCGAGCTCGGGGGTCATATCCTGTTTCACGATCGTCCCGGCGCCGCCATGGACCACGAGTGTGAATCTCGACATATTGAACAGATTTGGCCAACAAAACTAGAAAAAAATGGATAGGAGATTTTTGAAGAATTCGCCGCATTGCTTAAACGGACGTCAAGCCTGGCGGGCATTCCTTGCAAACTGATCAACACCGCCATCGCCGGCGGTTCCTCCCGGCCCGCCAACGCAATCTCCCGGGCCACCCTAACCGAGCAATTCATTGCATTCCGCCAGCAACCTGTCCTTGCTGATGGCGACCGTACCCACTTCCTCGCAGACAAGCCCGCCCGCAATATTGGCGACCTGCGCCATCAGGCCGATGTCGCGCGTAGCCGCATATATCAGCGAAGCGGTGGCAATCACGGTATCGCCCGCGCCCGACACATCGGCGATATTCCGCAGGTGCGAAGGCACGATCGCCGCCTGGCGGCCGTCACAATAGAAAATGCCCTTTTCGGACAGGGTGATAAAGGAGATCTCGTGGCGCAACTTTTCGGCAAGCCGGCCGTGCGCTTGCTCGAGCGGTGTCAACCCGACCTCCTCGAGGCCGATATGCAAGCCTTCGCGGACTTCTTTCAGATTAGGCTTGAAAATGGTGACCCCTTCATAGCTAAAGAAATTCCTGCGTTTGGGGTCCACCGCGGTGATGACGTTGCGGTTCCGGCAGAGCTCCACGGCCTCCCGGATCACCCGCTCTGTCAGCACCCCTTTATTGTAGTCTTCAAAGATGACGACCTGCGGCCGTTCCCGGTCGAGATAGGCC
>DATNBP010000160.1:0-12968 GCA_035572015.1 Puia sp.
CGCAGGGGAAATTTTGTTAGGAGCAGGTGCATGAGGCCATTTTTCGTGTCTACCGTCTCTTCGACGACGGTAGGCCGCCCCGTGCGCAATACTTGGTCGTCGACGGTTTTATAGCGGTCGGCCTGATCTTTAGTGCAAAACGCATAGTCGGATTCGCCCACGATTTCCTGCTCGGACCGGCCCATGATCTCGAGGAAGCGGCGGTTGGCGACCAGGTAGCGGCCGGACAGATCTTTGACATAGATCAGGGAACTTGCATTGTCGAGGATCGACTGCAGGAGGAGCCGGTTTTCTTCGAACCGGTGTTCGAACGTCTCGAGCTCCTGGCGGAGCATCACTTTCTCCGAAATGTCCCGAACGAAACACTGGAACCCGGTTGGCTGGCCATCCGCCACTAGCAGCACCGCGATCTGCTCCACCCATTTCCGCCGTCCGTCACGGGTAAGCGTTCTGAATTCAAGGGTCGTCTCCCGGGTGACGGACTTGATCTGCCCGCCATAATGATGGTAGACCGCGGAAAGAAAAGGCGGGTCGACCAGGAAAGAAAAATTCCGGCCGACGACTTCCTCCGGGCTATAGCCGGTGAGGTGGATAACGCCGGGACTGACGAAGCGGATCGTGCCCGAAATGTCGGTAGTGTAAATGACGCCGCTGAAATTATTGATCAGATCGCGATAAGAAACCTCGCAGCCGTCGAGGGTAACGTTTTGGGAAGGAGTTATCACTGGTAGGCGTTTCAGGTCTTGCTAAACGTTCCGGCCGTCGATTGCCGTCGGCAACCAGGTCTGTTTCAGCCCTTTTTAAGTATATCTACCTAAGAACGGCTAAAGAAATCGGGGGGCACGCAATAAATCATTGAAACTGACGCTAAAATAGCGGAACCACCAGATGATTCCCGCATCAATGGACCGGATGCCCGATGGCGTGTCAAACAAGCTGACCGAGCTATACAAGCCAGGTCCGCGTCACCGGGAGCCGGCTCGGGCACTCAGGTAAAACAAGCTGATCCGTTCCCTACGCGATCCCTGATTGTCAATATTGTACGCAGGAACTGCAGGTGTTTTCAATGCTGCCAATTCCTATCGAAAGACCGAAGGCATTGCCCCTGACGAAAAAGACATTTCGTACGCAGCTTAGGTTGAAGAGCTCCCGCCGGACCGGCTGGAGCTTTTTTTTGCCCGTTGAAGCCGGTGGCCGCCTTTTACTTTGCCCGGGTGCGTGCGGCCTTCTTAGCCGCCTCGCGGCGGATGTTCGGACCCTTTGTGCGCGCTGCTTTTTTTGCGGATGCGCTCCGTTCCCCGGGAGTGCGTTGTTGCGCCGCGGTCCGGGCATGTTTGGAAAGTGCGGATGGTGACGCTGCGGTGCGCGGTTCTTTTTCCTGGACCTTTTGCCTGGCACGGCTGCGCGTCGGGCTCACCGGTTCCCTCCGCTGACCTTTCTCGTATGCGCTTTCGGCGCTTCGACGTGTCTTCTCCGAGGTCGAGCCCCTGGCAGGCGGCTTCAATGGAACGCCGGCGCGTCGCGCTTCCGACAAGCCGATCGCTATTGCCTGCTTCGTATTGCGGGCCCCGGTCTCGCCCCCGCGGATCTTGTCCATTTCTTCTTTCACGAATTCTCCGGCTTGCGTGCTTGCGGATTTCCCCGCCGCCCTGTCCTTACGGGCTGCTTCAATCGTTGATTTCTTAGGCATAGTAAAAATTAATGAGAATGAGCTGGTCTATCCGAACGGATCGATGATCTCCAGGTTTCGTTTCATAAGCCGGCTGTGGAGAATGCGCCACATTTCCGGATCGATCAGTGCGCCTTCCTGGTGGAGCAACTCGTGTTCCTTTTCCCGGATACGGCGGGCGATGGCAACCAATTGATCGTTGGAGGCGCCTGATTCCAAGCCCCTGAGAAACACTTTCGTGTCGGAGATGATCGCTAATTTCAGTTTGGATAAGTTGTTGATCCCGCCCATCTTGTTTCACATCTTAATCACGTGTCAAAAGATGCAATTTGCAAGCCAGCGTAGCCGGCGCGTTCCACCAACACGAACTTTAATCTCTTTATACAATCATAATCAGGGGGGTATGTGATTTGCATGGGGTGATGGAACCTATTCTGTGGAATATGGAGCCGTTGAACAAGAGAAGGACTTTCCCGTTTTCGCTGATGTATGATGGTGAATTTTATGAAGGAGTCATCACTCCTTCCGCCAGGACCGCAAAGAACGGCATGCCCGTCTATTTCCGGGTGACGATCGGGGAAAAGTTCTTTGCCTACCTGTGCTGCGGCGATACGGGCTGGCGGGCCCACGAACCCAAAGGAAATGCAACCGGGCTCATACAAGCGATTATCGGGTATATCCGCGAATTTTATCTGTAAGGACGCCGGCTTTCGGCATACCGTTTGTAATTCGTTCCCGGAACACATTCCTTCACTAAAAACCCGCTATCGATGAGCGCAAAAAAAGAAACGACCAGGATATTGGTCGTAGAGGATGAAGGCGATATTTGTTTGTTGCTGGAACTACTGCTGGTGGGCAGAAAGACGATCGTCGACCATGTGCATACGCTGTCCGACGCCAAAGAATTCATCGAAAAGGAACAACCGGCGCTTGTCTTATTGGATAATCGGCTTCCGGACGGACTCGGGATCGACTTTATCGGCTATTTGAAACGCCGGTTCCCCCGGATCAAGATCATCATGATCACCGGAGTGGACGGGATAGCCAAGGATGCCGTCCTCGCGACCGGAGCCGACAGGTTCCTCAGCAAGCCATTTACAAAAGCGCAGTTGGATGAATCCATCAGTATGGTCTTCAACTAGGGGAAAGACTTCCACAAAATAAGACCGCCCCGGGAAGTTCCGGAGCGGTCGCTGTTATGGGGTGACTCTTATTTCGCTTCTTTTGGCTCAAGCGCCCGCTTGATCCTTTCCGCAACGTCCTGGAGGTGGTATTTGCTGACCTTGTCCGTCTCTTTCGGGATGGCAGCCATGATTTCGCTCCTCAACTGGACGAGTTGCGCCCTTGCAATAGAGGGGATATCCGTGTTGCGGATATCGCCGGTGAAGATCACCAGGCCGCGTGGCAGACCAACGGGCGGCGCCGCGGGCGGCACGGGATTGACCAGGGCTTCCAGCGCTTCGATATACACCTTCTGTAAATTGCGCCGGTAGATTTCGATCGGCGCTCCGGCCGGCAATTCGCCCCAGACGCCTTTTTTTGCGTCGGAAAGGAGGTCGTCGACACTATAGGCGGCCGCACCGTACCTGCCGCTGCAGATGGTCAGGCGGTAAAGCCGTCCGGCGGAAAGCAGGCTTCTCAACCAGTTCGCCTGAACCCTGCTCACGAGGTCCTGGGTGCCCGGATTGGAGAACTTGTTCAGGATGTCCTTGTTCAGCAACCAGACCGGCGTCGCGAACAACTGCTTGTTGAGAAAATCGACGGCGTCTTTCTGCGTGGCCTTCGGGGTGACCTGGTAGACATCCCCGGACTGTTCCACGCTCTTGAACGTCTCCTCGACGCCGCCCACATTCTTGGTGACATGTCCCATCCAGAGATTGAATTCTCCAACCAGCGTGTTGTACATTTCCTCGAGGTTGTCATACTGATCGGCTTCTTCGCGGCACCACTCGGGCAGATTGGGAAGGATGCGTTTCAGGTTCCTGATGCCATATTCGCTTGCTTTCATCGCGTTGTCGCCAAGGTCCTCGGTTTGCGCGCGGGGGTCGAAGTTCTGCGCTTCGCCTCCGAACCAAAGCCTTGGGTTCCTGAGACTGTCGACCGCGATCTTGTTCATGATCTTCTTATCTTCTTCCTCATTCTTTGCCTGCGGGTCCCACTTATAACCCCACTCGATAGCCCATTTGTCATAGTCGCCGATCCGGGGGTAAAGCCCTTTGGGAGAGATATTGTCTTCCGGCTGCGCCACATAATTGAACCGGGCGTAGTCCATGATGGAAGCCGTATGTCCATTGGCTTCCACCCATGCCTTGTTACGGAGCAATTCCACCGGTGTTTTGCTGCTGCTTCCCATGTTGTGGCGAAGGCCCAGCGTATGGCCCACTTCGTGAGAGGAGACGAAGCGGATCAGGTCCCCCATCAACGAGTCACTGAACTTCATGGTCCGGGCGCGCGGGTCTGTGGCGCCGCACTGGACCATGTACCAGTCGTGCACGAGTTTCATGACGTTATGGTACCAGCCGATATGCGATTCGAGAATTTCCCCGCTGCGGGGATCGGCCACATTGGGTCCGTATGCGTTCTCGATATCGCTGGCAAAATACCGAAGGACCGAGAAACGGGCGTCTTCGAGACTCATTGACTTGTCGTTCTCCGGCCACTCTTTGCCGACAATGGCATTCTTGAAACCGGCCTTTTCAAAGGCGGCATTCCAGTCGTTGATCCCCGCGATCAGATAAGGCCGCCACTTTTTCGGCGTCGCAGGGTCGATGTAATAAACGATCTGCTTTTTGGGTTCCACCAACTCCCCGCGCTTGTACTTCTCGATGTCCTCATCGCGCGGCTCAAGCCGCCAGTGATGAATGAACTCGTCGGTAAGCACCCGCTGCTGGTTATCGTCATACACGGTGTACTCGCTGGCGAAATAACCCACGCGCGGGTCGAAAGCGCGTTTGGCCATCGGCGTCCTGGGGAGGAGCAGAAAGGAATTGTTCAACTCCACCGTCACCGCGCCCGCTGCTTCTTCCGCAGGCAGGGCGCCGGCAGGCTGGCGGCCACCCATGCTGGGCGCAGCCGGAACAGGCGAAGCCGTGTAGGTCTTTACTGTCCTTACTTCGGTATTGATCGGATAGGTATGGATGCTCTCGATATAAGATCGATCGGCGGCAAGACCCGCCAGGTTGAAACGGCGTTTGATGCCCGGCGTAAGGCTGATGACCTGGTTATCGCCTTTAAAAAAGTCGGAGACATCGATCACCACGGTACCCGACGCCGAATCGGCGCTTTTGCCGTAGGCCTTGACATCGAATTCCGCCGCGATCGGTTCCATGTTCGAATTACGTACCGCCTGTGCGATCGGCTGCGTGGAATCGTCAGCCACATTGACGACGGTAAGGACCTTGAAAAAGACCGTATGGTTGGGCCCCTTCTCCCAGCGAATGGTCTGGACATCGACCTGCTCGCCGCCATAGTTGCCACCGGCCGACGTTCTGCTATACCGCGTGCTGACCAGGATATCCCGGCCAAATATGGAATCGGGTATTTCGAAATACCATTTATCCTCCACTTTATGGACGGTAAAAAGGCCGGAATGACTGACGGCTTTGTCGGTAATCACTTCCTTGTAGGGTTTTGGGTTCTCGGTGCGGGCGCCGCCCCGTTGACCCTGGGCTCCAGCCGGTGGAGTTCCTGCCGGATTCGCATTCCCCGGACGTTGGGCTACGGCTGCCGAAATGCCGGCGACCAGGAACAAGACAGTTAGCGAACTTCTCATAAGTTTGATTCTACTTGATTTAAGATGAAGGGCTCGCGCAGAATAGCTCCGGCCCATGTAAAAAAAAATGGCGGCTGAAATTAAGGAAGAGAGCGGCTACGCCTGTATGAAAATATGACGAGTGGGAAAACAAAGGCAGCGGGCGGATTAAGGATAATGTCGTTCCGGGGTAACTGGGTAGAAAGCAAACGGCCGGGGAAATGCTCGAATTGATAAAGGAATCCTAAAATTGTCTTATCCGGCTATTTTGGTTTTGAGCCGATTTTTTCAACCACTAACTTCACCGACGTTAATCAACCTTGTAACTTCAAACCTCGTCCAGATGAATGTCAACACTACGCCGAAGCGTTTCCTGTCCGTCCGGCTGAGCTCCGAGGAGCTGGAAGAAGTATACCAGCATTCCAAAAGTTCCAGCTGCCGTAGCCTGACCGAGTACGTCAAAAAAGTCCTTACCAAAAAGCCTGTCATGATGAAGGTGCGCACTGAATCGCAGGATGATCTGCTGGGCGCCGTAGCCGACATCAAAAACCGGCTTGACCAGTTGGCGGAGCGCGCCCAGGGCAAGAATGAAGCGGAGGTGCTGCGCGAGATCGCTGAGATCAAAGCGCTGACAAAGCAAACATTCGAGAAATGGGGTACTTCCTAGCCGCTAATCGTCACCAACTTGTTTCACGTTTATCCTGACAAACGCGCTGCGGCGGGGCGCGGGCGGACGGCTGTTCTCGCCTTTTACCGCTTTCCAGAGCACCGCATTGAGCAAGGCATCGGGGACCGCGTCTGCATGCGACAGATCGAAGTGCGAAGACAGCCTGGCTGACGGCGTCATGGCCGTGTTGCGCAGATCGATATCTACCTCCGCGGGTATCGCGACATAAGAGCTGGTATCCGGCGTTGCGGTAAAGGAACGATACATCGGAGTGGCGGCCGCGTCATACTGGCTCATGGGTCCCAGCCCGAGGATGAGCTCCATCGTCCGCAGCATTGACGTGGTCGAATACATCGTATGATCGACACTGTGCCGCCGGATATAGGGACTGATCAGGAATGCGGGAGAGCGGTGGGCGTCCACATGGTCCGGTCCGTCCTGCGCATCGTCTTCCAACACGAAAATCGCGCACTGCCCCCAGATGGAGCTGTGAGAAAGATGATCCACCAGTCGGCCGAGGGCCAGATCGTTATCGGCGATCATCGCGGCAGGCGTATGGTCTCCCTTTGTGAGCCCGCTGGTGTGGTCGTTCGGCAGATAGACCGTGTTGAAATGCGGGACTGCCCCGATCCGGACCAGGGAGTCGAAATCCCGTTCGAAGATATGTTCCCGGCGGACGTCCTGCGTGTCCAGGTTCCAGCCGATATAGGGTCGGCAATAGTGTTGCGGGTCTTTAAGAACATTCAGGGTCGGCGGTCCGTTGTCTTCGAATTCGCCGTAATTGCGGAAGCTGATGCCCGCCCGGTCGCAATAATTCCAGATAAACCCATTTGTGGGGTTGGCGACCGGCCGGTGGCCGTCAAAATCGTAATCGCCCCCGCGGCCGCTGTAGTTGCTGGGCCAGGTCTTCTCCGTAAAATCCGTGGCATATCCCGCCATCGACCAGTTGTGGCCGTCGGCACTGACCTCCGCGTCGACATAAAAATTATCGAGCAGCACGAATTCGGCCGCCAGCGCATGTTCGTTCGGGGTGACACGGGCCCCGAACAGGCAAAGGCTGGTATCCCCATTGCCCTGCGGCACGTCGCCGAGGATCTGGTCATAGGTGCGGTTCTCCTTTAGAACATAAAAAATGTATTTGATCGGGGAAGCGCCGCCGGATTTGCGCGGGACCGGGTTGCCCGCCTCGCCCGGAGCTTCCTGCTCACGTTGCGCCGTGTAAGGGGTGTTTCGATACACCTCTTTCGTATAAGCGGCCAGCGCCGCGGCGGTGGGCGCAGGGATCACCGATAGCGTTCCTTTGAGCATACTGCCGACATATTGGTCGCGGACGGGCCCGCTTTTTTTATAACCACTGCGGTTGCGACGCTGTCCGGGCTGCGGTTCGAGCGGGTTCGGCATAGAGGAAAGGCCTTTCCCGTTCGTTACGAGGAGCTGGCGGCCGCGGGTACGAACGCAGGTGGGATACCAGCCAACGGGGATCTGACCCATAGAACGGCTGTTGCCCGGAATCGAGACGTCGAAGACGGCAAGATAGTTGTTGTCGGCGTTGGCGATATAAAGCGTCTTTTCGTCCGGCGCCAGGCAAACGCTGTTGGTTGTCGAACCGATCGGTGCATCCGCAGTGAGAGCGGTATGCAGCGTTTCGGCCAGGCGGCGGGCAGGGGCATCGATGACGGAAACCGAGTTCGCGTTGGCATTGGCGACATAGAGCCAGCGACCATCATGGCTGATAGCCAGGTCATTCGGATGGTCATCGGTAGCCACGGAATCGACCACCACGTTCTTCCGGGGGTCAAAAACCCAGACTTTTCGGCCGCCCCAGGCGGAGATATACAATTCAGTGCCGGAAGGGCTGAGCAGACAGGTGTATGCCTCGGCGCCAAGCGATACCCGGCGGAGGACCGTCATCGATTTGGTGTCGCATATATACACGGCGTCGTCTTCCTTGGTCACGACGTAGAGCCGGTCACGGCGTTCATCGATCGCGATACCGGCGAGGCTGATCTTTCCCGCCGGCCAGGGCTTTCCCAGAATGATGCTGTCCAGGAGCAGAAGGCTGTCGCGATGCAGCCGATAGCGGAAGATGACATTCTCATTGCCGCCGGAAACATAGAGCCAGGGGTGATGTTTCGCAAATACAAGGCCCAGCCAGGCTTCCCGGATGGTCGTGACGGAAACCAGGCGGCGGCGGTTGAGGTCGATCAGGTCGATGGTTTGGCGGCCGTTTCCGTTATTGGTGATGGCGAGATGGAACCCGTCGGGTGCCAGGGCCATATTGAGCGGCAGATCTGACGAGAGCGGGATGGACCGGCCGGCCGGACTGAGGGACCATCCGTTGGATAGCAGGGTGGGCGCCGGAGGAAGCTGGGGCGAGGTCGGCTCCTGCGCCGCGAGGCCGGCCCCGAGAAGCAAGGCGGGGAGCAGGGGAAGGAAGATTCTCATGAGACCAAAGGTAGTGGGCTCGTATTAATTGGATATTATTAAAAAGCCCCGGCCGCAAGACCGGGGCGCTGAGTTCGCCGAAAATGAGAGCCGGGGGTCAGGGGATTGGCGCTTCGGGTAGGCCGTATTTTGTCATGTACCGGTGATACAACTGGGTTTGTTTGTTTTCCAGGCTGACTTCCCGGCCCTGGATAAACGCGTGTTCGACGATGCTCGTCCGCATGTCCAGGATGTCCCCGGCGCTGATGACGATATTGGCGTCCTTGCCGGCTACCAGCGAGCCCGTGCGGTCATCGATACCCAGGATCTTCGCCGTATTGAGGGTGATCGCCTGAAGGGCCTGTTCCTTTGTCAAACCGTAAGCCGCGGCTACGCCCGCGTTGAACATCAGGTTGCGATAACGGGTCTCTTCATGCTCGTCGTTGATGCAATACAGGACACCCGCCTTCTGCAATACCGCCGGGTTCTTGAAGGGCTGGTCGATATCATCGTCCTCGGTGTTCGGAAGGTTATGCATCTGTTCGAGGATGACGGAAATATTGTTCTGTTTGAGCAGGTCGGCGATCAGGAAGCATTCGCTCCCGCCCACGATCGTGACGTCGAAACCGAATTCCTTGGCAAAGTCGATGGCAATGAGCATTTGCTTTACCTGGTCGCCATGGACGAACAGTTTTTGGGTGTGGTTGAACAATCCTCTGACCGCCTCGAATTTCAGGTTGGTCTGCCGGGGGGAGGGGTCCGCCAGGTACGCCCCGGCCTCCCGGAAAAAGGTCTTGATCTCTTCGACCTTGTCAAGCGCTTCCTTTGTTGGATCCGCGGGAGGTTGACCGCCAAACCGGCCCCCGCCGAAGCGTCTCGGCCGGGAAATAAAGGTCGGCAGGTTGAGGTGGATGCCGTTGTCCAGTTTGTACGCAGCGTCCTCCCAGTTCCAGGCATCCAACTGCACTACGGCCGACTGACCGCTGATCGTTCCGCCTTGAGGCGTGATGCCGGCAAGAAGGATCCCGTTGGCCTTTAGCGTATTGATGATCCTGGAGTCCGTGTTATAAGCTACGATGGCGCGGATGCTCGGGTTGAGGTCGCCTAACTCGCGGTAATCGTCCGACCCGCGCGCGCCGTTGGCAATTTCGTGGAGGCCGAGGTCGGTCACCGGGAGGATGAGACCCGGGTAAATTTGCTTTCCCTTGGCGTCGACGACCCTGGCGTCGGAAGTGGGCGCAATATCGGTGCCTACCCGGACGATCTTGCCGTCATTTACTTCGATGGTCCCGTTCTCAATCACCTGCCCGTTGCCGACGTGGATGGTTCCGCCGGTGATGAACAGGCGGCCGTGGTAAGGCTTTGCCGGGTATACGTCGTCCTGTGCCCGGACCATGGTGAGGGCGAGGAGGGACAAGGCGAAAAGATAATATCGTTTCATGCGATTTGACATTTTTATTGGTTGGAGTTGGAATTCAGGTCAGCATGGGTGGCTTGTACGCCGTCGCCATCGCCGCCGCCATCGCCGTCGTCGGCTCCTTGGTCTATCGTGAGCAACCCGTCATGGTGGCTATGGTCGCCGCAACTTAGCTCCACCCGGAAGCTGGGGGTAGCCGGGGTTATCGGGGCGCCGGTCCGCTTCTCCGCGATCATTTTTTGTATCAGACGGTTCCTTTCGGCCGCAATGTACCTGCGCATCGCCAGGTCGCGGTCCACGTCGTAGTAAACGATGCCGTCGACGATGGTCTTTTCGGCACGGGCATAAATGCTGAGCGGGTTATCGCTCCACAGCACCACGTCTGCATCCTTCCCTTCCCTGATGCTGCCCACGCGGTCCGCGACATGGAGGGCAATGGCGGGGTTGAGCGTGACCATTTTAAAGGCGTCTTCTTCGGACATACCTCCGTATTTACAGCTCTTGGCGGCTTCCTGGTTGAGGTGCCGGGCTTGCTCCGCGTCATCCGAATTGATACACACGTTGAGCCCCTCGCGCTGCATGATCGTCGCGTTATAAGCGATGGCATCCGTCACTTCGATCTTATAGGCCCACCAGTCCGAGAAGGTCGAAACGTTGCATCCCTCGGCCTTCATCTTGTCGGCGACCTTGAAGCCTTCAAGGATATGCGTGAATGTGTTGACCTTGAAGCCGAATTTATCGCCCACGCGCATAAGCGCCGTGATTTCGCTTTGCACATAGGAGTGGCAGGTAATAAAACGTTTGTGCTCGAGGATCTCGACCAGTGCATCCAATTGCAGGTCGCGGCGCGTGGCGCCAGGCGCGGCCTTCCGCGCTTTTTCATAATCGCGGGCACGGGTAAACGCATCCGTCAGCACTTCTTCCACGCCCATCCGCGTATCGGGAAAACGGTTATTATTCTGAGAAGTGGTCCGTTTGACGTTTTCACCGAGCGCAAACTTGATAAAAGGGTCCCAGTTCCTGAATTTGAGCGCCGTATCCGTCTGACCCCAGCGCAGCTTGATGAGCTGGGTCTGGCCGCCGATCGTATTGGCGGA
The DNA here is from genome assembly GCA_035572015.1 of Puia sp. Lineage (GTDB taxonomy): Bacteria > Bacteroidota > Bacteroidia > Chitinophagales > Chitinophagaceae > Puia. Next base: position 11,026 of record DATNBP010000160.1, read on the forward strand.
ACCGTGGAGAATATGGGCTGATGTGACGCCACCGGAAAGGATCCGGTAGATGCTGATGTCCTCCGGGTTGAGGTTGTCGGCAATGCGGACTTCGGAGGTCACCGAGTGGGCGCCTTCATTGATGGAGAAGGCCGCGATATGCGAGTGCTCGTCGATAATGCCCGGGGCCAGCCACTTGCCGGTCCCGTCGATGACTTCGGCGCCGGGTGCAGACAGGCCTTTGCCGATCCTGGCGATCTTGCCATGATGAAGGAGGACATCTGTATTTTGCAACCGGCCTTCCTTTTCGTTTGTCCAGACCGTCGCATTCCTGATCAGGATATCGTGCTCGGTCGGCAGCGTATCCCAGCCATAGCCGTCGAAGGGATACAGGACCTTGCCCAGCCGGCCGGGTCTCCGGTGTGCCGTGCCGCTGGTGTCCGGTGGAAGCGCTTTGGAAAAGCTCGCGGTCCACAGGAGAAGGTTGCCGGCCGAGTCGGTCCCATTCCCATTCCAGACGTTGTCGTTCACGACTCCGCTCAGGTGGGTTGCGCCCCCGCGGGCGCCGCTGCGCGGACCCATCCCGCGTCCGGCTCCTCCCGGTACCGTTCCACGGCCGGCGCCGCTGGCCCCCCCGAAGCTCAGGGTGACCAACTTGCCGTCATAGCTGAATTTGCCCGTCAGGGTATCTTTGCCGATGACGTTGGCCGAGTTATCCGACTTTACTTCCAGCATGAGGGTTTTTGCATTTCCGTCACCCGAAGTGATCGCGAGGTTGTAGACCCCGCGAATTTCCTTCCAGGCGGACGCTTTTACGTCGAACCGTTTGCCCTGTACCCAATTTTCGACGATGCTGGTCTTTTCGGCAAAGAGGGGGCCGTTGGTGATAAGAAAGTTGGCGAGTTTGCCCGCATCGAGGCTGCCGACCTTATCAAAGATACCGATCAGCGTCGCCGGCGTTTTTGTCAGCGCTTCCAGCGCCTTCGTTTCAGAAAGGCCATATTCCATGGCCTTCCGGATATTTGGCAGGAACTGTTTTGGATCGTGCAGGTCGGCGGCCGTGAGGCAAAAATTGATACCGGCCTTTTCGAATGCGGCAGGGTTGGTTGGGGCCAATTCCCATTGCTTCATATCGGCGAGCGAGACGAAGCGCGCTTTGTCCGGGTCCTCGACATCCATAGCCTGGGGGAAGTCGACCGGAACGATGAAACTGGCTTTGGTGGCGGCAATATCCGCGATCCGCTGGTATTCGTTCTCACCGGCCTTGATAATATACTGTACCCCGAATTCATGCGCGATCCGGTAACCGTGAAGGTCTTGCCACTTGTCACTCCCCTCGAAGATCTGCGGCAGGGTTTGTTCCGAATTCCAGGCTTCGAGGCTTATGTTGACGCCCTCGTGCTTCGGCTCGGTCTTATACCATTGGCCGTCCAGATAGGTCTGGCGGAGCAGCGCGATCGACCCCATCAGCGAGGACGGGTAGTTCTGGGTCGAAGTCCCCTTGCTGAGGGAATAGTTGGCCGAGGCCCGTTGCTTTACGATGGCCGTGTTCTCATTGTCGTCCGTCAGGGTGACTGCCACACCGGTTCCACGTGCGATGCCGTCCTTTACATGCGACAGGACCGTGCCGAAACCGATATCCCGGAGCGGCTTCGCATGTGCTTCATCGAACGTGAACAGCCGGAAAGCGTCGGTTTCGGGATGGATCGCCTGGTTCCAGTCATAGGCGCCTTTGGTATTCGAATTGAATTGAGCGGGTGCCCTGAAATCAAACGCAGGGCGGGTCGCGCCCCTTTCGGAGACAGGCATCCCGTAATCGCTGTATAGGTCGATAAAGGAGGGATAGATGAACTTACCGCTGCAATCGACAACCACAGCGTCTTTCGGTACGGCGACTCCAACCCCGACGGCGGCGATCAGCCCGTCGCGAATGACGAGCGTGGCATCGGCCAGCTTGCTATTGT
>DATNBP010000161.1:0-29810 GCA_035572015.1 Puia sp.
AAATAAATAGTGTGTGATGCAAGACAATGCCCTGTTAGACGCTGTTGAACGCTATATACGCGGCGAGATGCTGCCGGAGGAAAAGCTGTTTTTCGAACACGTTCGCAGCTCCAACCCGGAGGTGGACCAGTTGGTGATCGAGCATACCCTGTTCCTGAAACAACTCACCCAATACGGCGAAACCGCCCGCCTCCGCAACGATCTTCGCGCGGTCCACCGCAAACTGGCCGAAGAAGGCCAAATTGGCGACCAACGGCCGGCGGTCGTCGTTTCCATGTGGAAAAAATACAAGCGCACCGTGTTTGTCGCCGCTTCCATCGCCGGCATCACCGCCCTCTTCATCAGCGGGATGATTTCCGTCCTCTCTCCGAAAACGACCGAACATGAGTTGAACAGGCTTAGCAGGGAAATCGACTATACCCGGATGGACCTCAACAATGTCAAACAGAAAGTCAATTCGTCATCCGGGGTCCCGTCGCAGCCACCAACCACTTTTAACCGCGGTGGCACCGGTTTCCTCATCGATCCGAAAGGTTACCTCGTCACCAATGCACACGTCGTCAAAAACGCAACCGTGGTGGACGTTCAGAATTCACTGGGCGAATACCGGGCAAGGATCATCCAGCTCGACCGTCAGGCAGACCTGGCCTTGCTCAAGATAGACGATACATCGTACCATGCCTTTAATGCGCTGCCCTACGGGATAAGCAAATCCGGCGCGGAACTGGGTGAAGATCTTTTTACCCTGGGCTATCCTCGTCCCGAGATCGTGTATAATAAGGGGTACATGAGCGCCAAGACGGGATTTCAGGGGGACACGACGGCCTTCCAGCTCACCATAGCCGCCAATCCCGGTAACAGCGGGACCCCGGTGCTGAACAGCGACGGCGAGGTCGTCGGCATCGTCAGTTCCAGCCAGCAGAACGCCGAAGGAATGGTGTTCGCCGTCCGGTCAAAAAATATTTTCCAGGCGATCGATAGCATGAAAACGGACAGCACGCTTCAAAAGACCGATAGTATGCTCAGTCGCCTGAGAATTCCCCTCACCTCTTCGCTGAAGGGCATGGACCGCCGCCAGCAGATCCGGCGCATCGAAGATTACATCTTCATTGTGAAGTCCAACTAAGTCACCCGCGACCTACTGCCAGAGATTGGCCGGGTATTCGCCTTTTGCGATCAAGGCATGGAGACTCTCCTGCACGCCGGGCGCATCTTCCTTGTAGGTGACCCCGAACCATTGGGCCGAGGTAGGGATCACCCTGATCTTTCCCTTCCCTTCCTTGATAAGCCGGTCCCCGATGATCGGGATAAAGAATTCCGCTTTCGGATTACCGCCCTGCTCCCGCAGGAATTCCCCGAAGATCTTCTCCGTAAAATCGAACACCGAAGGATCAAATCCCCAGAAATTCATGGAAACTTTTGAGTCGAAAGGCACTTCGAATTTTCTGTCACCCTCCTCATAGGTGATCTTCGCGCCCTCCCGGTAGATCTTCGTCCGCTCGGCGATCGATACCAGGTTGCCTCCAGCGTCCACCTGGCAGACTCCTCTGCTTACGGTACCGTTGTCCGATAATGTTTTGGCCAATTCGTAGCCGATGATGCAGTATAACTGCGGATTTACAGCCGAGGTCAGAAAGGCGTGCGCCTTTTCGAATGCGTCCCTTCCGTAAAAATCGTCCGCATTGATCACGGCGAACGGTTCCTTTACCGTCCCTTTGGCGCACAGCACGGCGTGTGCGGTCCCCCACGGTTTCGTCCGGTCTGCCGGTACCGCATACCCGCCGGTGAAGGAGTGAAGGTCCTGGAAAACATACCCTGTCTCCACCTTGCCCTTTAATTTGGGTTCGAAGATCGCCTTGAAATTTTCTGCGAAGTCCTTTCGGATGATGAACACCACTTTCTTGAACCCGGCGCGGATCGCATCATAGATCGAATAATCCATGATCGTCTCACCGCTTGGGCCAAAGCCCTGGATCTGTTTCATACTGCCATATCGGGAAGCCATGCCGGCAGCCAGGATCAGAAGAGTTGGTTGCATTTATTGTAATTTTAATATGGAATCAGGCACGAAAATAATACAAATTGATCGCTCTTCCACCACATGATCCGCCCGTTCTGCAGTCCCTGCGGTTCCCCGGCATGCCGGAGATCGTCGTCGATGTCCTTCGGCTGGATCTCATCCATCCGGTCATTTCCGGTAACAAGTGGTTCAAGCTGCAGGGCCACTGGCCGCGCATCCCGCAGGCCTCCGGCACGGTAATTACTTTCGGCGGCGCCTGGTCGAATCACCTTATCGCCACTGCTTGCGCGGCCCACCATTCCGGTATCCGCTCTGTCGGCATCGTCCGGGGCGAAGCGCCGCGCGAGCTTTCCCCAACGCTGAGGGCTGCACGAGATTACGGCATGCGGCTGGAATTTATCCGCCGGTCGGATTACGCCGCCAGGAACGATCCTGCCCTTCTCGCGGAACTTTCGGCGCGTTACCCGGGCGCATACATCATTCCTGAAGGCGGTGGCGGACCTCCCGGGATCCAGGGTTGCGCCGGAATTCTGCGGACGATCGACTGTACCCGTTATACGCATATCTGTTGCGCGGTCGGAACCGGCGCCATGTTCCTCGGGCTCGCGCTGTCCGCCCGGCCGGAACAATATGTGATCGGCATACCCGTGCTCAAAGGGGTGGATCCGCTGGCCGTCCCCGATGCCTGCCTCCTTTCTCCCGCTCAGCGCACCCGGTCGCAGACGCTTTCCGGCTATCACTTCGGCGGCTACGCCCGTCACCCGGCAGTGTTGTTGGAATTCATGAACGGATTGTATCGCGACACGGGAATTCCGACAGACATCGTCTATACAGGCAAGCTCTTCTTCGCCATCCGGGATGCCGTGGCGCACAACATTTTTCCGCCTTTCGCGAACCTGTTGCTGATCCACAGCGGCGGTTTACAGGGCAATCGGTCGCTGGCTCCCGGAACCCTGCAATTTTAGGCCCGGATTTTGGTTGCTGTAGGCGAACGTTCGCCCAATATTTTATGACCGATAAAACAACTTTTTAATAGCTTCGTTATCATCTTATGCAGCGGAAACTCGGAATCCTGTTTATCAGCCTTCTGTTCTCAGGTTTCCTGACGGCCCAGGACACGCTTCCTCATTTTTCCGCGACCAATCGCGGCGCGGGGAAAATTCTCATCAGCTGGCATAATAATTACCCGGTCGTCACACAGATCAGCATCCAGCGGTCCGCCGATAGTCTCAAATATTTCACGACGTTGTTGACGGTACCCGACCCCACGCTTCCCGAAAACGGCGCGGTCGACGGAAAGGCGCCCGCTCCGGATATGTTCTATCGCCTTTTTATCGTCTTCGACAACGGCCGATACTTGTTCACAGCCTCCCGCAGACCACAGGCGCGGCCGTCCGCGGCGCAAAGCAAGATCGTAGCCAGGGAGGATGATGCGGCAGACCTGATGCTTGCGCGGGCCGCCGACACCCGGGTGCTGTATGCCGATCCGCTCCGCGGCAGCAAGGGGGTTGCGATCAAAAGTCCGGCCGCGATCCATGGAAGTTCACAGATCGCGGACCTTGGATCCGGAACTACGATTTATGTACAAAAGAACAACAGCGTCATCGCCAGGCTTACCGGGAAACAAATTCCCGCATTCCGCGACTCGATGCTCAACCGGACGAGAGATACCCTCCTCGTGCTGGGCGGCGATACATTGGCGATCCGCCCATATATGGCGCCGGAAGTATACCGGGTGTCGCCATTCGTATACACCGGGAGATATGGGAACGTACACGTCTACCTGCCCGAAGCCGGCCGGAGGCACTATTCCGTGAAATTTTTCGATGACAACAACAAATTGTTGTTTGAGCTGTCGGAGATAAAAGACCCTTCGCTGATCGTGGACAAAACCAATTTCCGGCATGCAGGCTGGTTTCGGTTCGAACTTTACGAAGGCGATCAGCTGAAAGAAAAGAACAAACTTTTTATACCAAAGGAATTCTGAACCCAGGGGCCGGTTGCCCGCAGCCCCCTCATCTCGCGCACCGCTCAACCTTCCACCCCGCTCAACCTTCCACCCCGCTCATCCTCCGCCCCGCTCATCCTCCACCCCGCTCAACCCTCCACCCCGCTCATTCCCCACTTCCGCCCATCCCCCGCTCCGCTCACCAGTACACATCCGAACACTTCTTCGAATTTCTCTTTCCATTTCTCCTTCACTTCGCTCATCCCGATCGGGCGGCCTAATTCTTTTTCCAGCGATGTGACCTGTTTGTGTGCGATCCCGCACGGCACGATGTCTGCGAACCAGGAGAGATCGGTATCGACGTTCAGCGCGAATCCGTGCATGGTAACCCAACGGCTGCAGCGCACACCGATGGCACAGATCTTTCGCTCTTCCCCCCTGGCGCCGGGGTCGAGCCAAACGCCGGTCTCCCCGGCCGACCGCTCTCCGGCAAGACCGTATCCGGCCAGCACCCGGATGGTGACTTCCTCAAGGCTCCGGAGGTACCAGCCGATATCAGTGTTGAACTTTTCCAGGTCGAGGATCGGATACCCGACGAGCTGACCAGGCCCGTGGAACGTAATGTCCCCACCCCGATTCGTCCGAAAAAACTGTGCGCCCTTTTCCCGCATTCGTTCGTCACCGATCAGTACATGTTCGATATTGCCGCTTTTCCCAAGGGTATAGACGGGGGGATGTTCGACGAACAGCAGGTGGTGGACGGTGTTTCCCCTGTCATCCCGCCCCTCCTCCACGGCCGGCTTGTGGCCTTCCGGCATCACGACGCCAGCCCTTTCCCGTTCGGCTGCTTTAACGCGCAGGTTGCCCTGAAGCAACGCCTCCTGGTAGTCCCAGGCCGCCTGATACTCCATCCGGCCAAGATCGCTGAACAGCACCATTTCCATAATCGGTAAAGATACTAACTTTACAAAAAATTCCACTATGCGCGAGGAGCCGGAGGAACACGTGGCCGACGACGAAAGCCCGGCAGCCGACGGGTCGGAAGAGCTGTACGAACGGCTCAGCCTTAAGGTGGACAAGGGGCAGGAGCCGCTGCGCATCGATAAATTCCTTGTGCGGCGGATCGAGCATGCCTCCCGGAATAAGATCCAGAAGGCCCTGGAAGCCGGAATGGTGCTGGTCAACAATAAACAGGTGCCTCCCAGCTACAGGATCCGGCCCCTGGACGAGATCGTTTTCTTTTCCGACAAGGAACCGCATGGCGAAGAGATCGTCCCCGAAAAACTGCCCCTCGACATCCATTACGAGGATGATGAGGTCATGATCATCAATAAACCGCCTGGACTCGTCGTCCACCCCGCCAGCGGAAATTACACAGGGACGCTGATCAACGGCGTCGCATGGTACCTTCGCGAAAAGAATGCGGCCATCAGCGAACAGACGCTCCCGCGGTTCGGCCTTGTCCACCGGATCGACAAGAACACCAGCGGGCTGATGGTCCTCGCCAAAACGGAAAGGGCGGTCCGGAGCCTCGCCAGGCAATTTTTCGATCATACGGTAAGGCGGCAGTATATGGCCCTCGTCTGGGGCGACCTCGCGGAAGAATCCGGAACGATCGTAGCGCATGTCGGCAGGCATCGCCGCTACCGGAAATTATTCGATGCCTATCCCGATGGCGAGCACGGCAAGGAAGCCATCACCCATTATAAAGTATTGGAACGGTTCGGATATGTCACACTTGTACAGTGCGTGCTGGAGACCGGGCGGACACACCAGATCAGGGTACATATGCAGCATATCGGTCATCCCTTGTTCAACGACGATACTTATGGCGGGGACAAGATCGTGAAAGGCACCGTTTTCTCCAAATACCGCCAGTTCGTGGACAATTGCTTCGCTGTTTGCCCGCGCCACGCGTTGCATGCGAAAACGATCGGGTTCGTTCACCCGGGTACGGGCGAGGAGGTCTTGTTCGAAAGCGAGCTGCCGGAAGACATGCGGCAGGTCATTGAAAAATGGCGGACGTATACGAGCGGGAATCTGATCCGGTAAAATGAATACCTATGCCGATAGTTAAGTTTACCTACGCGCTGCGCCGCTTCTTTCCCGGGCTGAAGGAAACGCCTGCCTGCGGGAACACCCTCCCGACCGTGCTCGCCGAAATGGATACCCGCTATCCGGGAGTAAAAAGCTATATCCTTGACGAACAGGGGCAGCTCCGGCGGCACGTCAACATCTTTATAGACGGCGTCCTGATCTCGGATCGGGTCAGGTTGAGCGACGGTTTGGAAGAAAACAGCGAAATCTATATTATGCAGGCGCTATCCGGCGGATAAATGACCAACAACCTTTATATGCAACCCACACTTCTTTTAGGAACACGCAAAGGCCTTATTGCCTACCATTCGAACGGCAGGGGATGGAAAGTGGAAAATCTTTCGTTTGAAGGACAACCGGTTTCGATCGCTTATTCTGATCCCCGGACCGGTGTCTGGTGGGCCTGTCTCGACCACGGCCATTGGGGCGTGAAACTGCACCGTTCCGCCGACCGGGGGAGAACTTGGGAGGAGGTGCCGGCGCCCGCTTATCCCGAAGGGGAAGAGGTCAGGGAAGGCATGCCGGCCGCCACCCGGTATATTTGGTCGATGTCCCAGGGCGGACGCCGCAGGGACAGACTATGGATCGGTACCGATCCGGGCGGGCTGTTTATGAGCGATGACGGCGGCATGAGCTTTCGTCTGGTCGAATCGCTTTGGAAGCATCCGACAAGGAAGACCGGGTGGTTCGGCGGCGGCCGCGACCAGCCCGGGATCCATTCAATCGTCATTGATCCGGGGAACGACGACCATCTCTACGTCGGCATTAGCTGCGCAGGTGTGTTTGAAACGACGGATGGCGGCCTCACCTGGGCCATCCGGAATAAAGGCCTGAAAGCGGAATTCCTGCCCGATCCCGGCTCCGAAGTGGGGTACGACCCGCATATCCTCGTTGCCGCACCGACCGATCCGGAAGTGCTTTGGCAACAGAACCACTGCGGGATATTCAGGTCCGTGGACGCCGGGCTAACCTGGGAGGACGTCAGCCAGCCCAATGGGCCCGCGCGATTTGGCTTTGCGATCGCCGTAGCGGACGATAGCCCTGAACAGGCGTGGGTAGCGCCGGCCGATAGCGACGTCAGCCGGACCGCCATTAAAGGCGCGCTCTGCATCTGCCGGACGGATGATGGCGGAAAGAATTGGAAGGAGTACCGGAAAGGACTGCCCCAGACGGACTGTTTCGACATTGTTTACCGTCACGCGTTGGCCGCTTCCGGCGATGCGGTAGCTTTCGGAACGACGACCGGCAACCTGTTCTTTTCACCCGACCGGGGAGAACACTGGGAGGCGCTCAACAATTACCTGCCAATGGTGTATTCGCTTCAGTTCACCAACTGAAACCGGGGTCCGCTTCATCGCGGAAAGCTCATTTTATAATCGACGCTGACCTTTCCCTTCGTGATGTCGTCCAGCTTTCCTTTGAGCAGCTTCCGCTTCAGCGGCTTGAGATAGTCAATGAAGAGCCTCCCTTCGGTGTGATCGTATTCGTGCAGGATGATCCGGGCGGAAATGCCATGAAAGGTTTCCTGGTGGAGTTGAAATTGTTCATCCACGTATTCCAGGGTCACCGCCTCGTTCCGGTAGATGTCCTCCCTGATCTTTGGGATGCTCAGACAACCTTCGTTGTATGGCCATTCCGCGCCATCTACGGTAGTAATATGCGCATTGATAAAGACCTGACGGATACCCGGGCCGTCAGGGTACTTGTCCTTCTCGTCTTCCTCGAGGTTGTCGAACACCTGCCGCGAGTCCACTACAAACAGCCGGATGTCGCGGTTCACCTGCGGCGCCGCCAGCCCCACACCATTACTCGAGTACATCGTCTCCCACATGTCCGCGATAAATTTCTCCAGATCAGGATAATCCGGAGAGATGTCCTTGCTGACCTGCCGGAGGACCGGTGTCCCGTAGGCGACGATGGGTAATATCATATTCAACTGTTTGCTTATTTTTTTTCCAACCATTCCTGCAGCAGGATCGTCGCTGCGATTTCGTCCACCAGGGCCTTGTTCCGCCGCTGCTTTTTTTTCATCCCCATGTCGATCATCGCGCGGCTGGCCATTTTGGAAGTATATCGTTCATCCACCGGCTTCACCGGGACAGCGGGGAATTCCCGCTGTAATTCCCTGATGACGCATCTCACCAGCGGCGTAGCGTGCGTGTCGCTTTCATCCCAATTTTTCGGTTCCCCGATCAGGATCAGCTCGACAGCTTCATGCTTGAAATAGTCCTTTAAAAATGGCACCAGTTCCTGCGACGGGATCGTCCGCAGCCCGGTGGCGATGATCTGAAGCGGGTCGGTCACCGCCAGACCCGTACGTTTCAGCCCATAATCTATCGCCAGGATCCGCGCCATAATATTGATTGCGGTTCAGGAACTCGCACGGTGCGGACACCGCGGGTAAGCGGGGTTGTAGTGGTTAGATCCAACCGCGCTGCCACATCCGGCAAACATACGATATTTCCTAAAGATGCGCATAAAAACACAGGTCGGTAATGACGAACCCGGCGAAAACGACGCTGGCGATTCCGTTGGCGGTCATAAAGGCGAGGTTTACCCGGCTGAGATCGTGCGGCTTCACGATGGCATGCTGATAGATCAGCATACCGATAAAGATCGCCACTCCACCCCAATACCACCATCCGGATCCGCCGTAAAGGCCCGCGGCGACGACACACGCGGTGCTGCAGCCGTGCAGGAATTCGGAGACCCTGAGCGCCCTGGCCTTCCCCAGCCAGGAAGGCATGGAATAAAGGCGCTGCGACTTGTCGAATTCCTCGTCCTGCAGCGCATAGATGATGTCGAACCCGCTCACCCAGAAAATGACCGTCAGCGAAAAAAGGATCGGGAGCCAGGCAAACCGGCCGGTGACGGCAAGATAGGCGCCGATCGGCGCCAGCGACAGCCCAAGCCCGAGGACGAGATGGCAAAGCGGCGTAAACCTTTTGGTAAAGCTGTAGCCCAGCACCACGGCCAGCGCAACGAAAGACAGAGCGAAACAAAGGGGATTGATCAGCCAGGTGCAGCCGATGAATAGCAGGCAATTGACCACTACGAAACGAAACGCACTATTTTTCGGGATGATGCCCGCGGGGATCTCCCGGACGGCGGTCCGCGGGTTAAGGGCGTCCCACTTGACGTCCAGCCACCGGTTGAACGCCATCGCCGCGCTCCGCGCGAAGATCATGCAAAGGACGACCAGTGCAAGCTTTTCCGCGATCTCCCATGCCGGGACAACCGAAAAGGACGTTGTCGATGCTCCTAAAAAAAAGCCTATCATCGCAAACGGCATCGCAAAGATGGTATGCGAGAAGCGGATCAAACTGAGATAATTCCTGACTGTACTCATACTAAAAATTAAACTGCTCCGCGCCTGCTTCCCTCCGGACCAATTCCCAAAGGACGATGCCCGCGGCGATCGATACATTCAACGAATGTTTCATACCCCATTGCGGGATCTCGACGCTGCCATCGCAAAGCGCCAGCGCCGAATTGTCAACCCCGCTGACTTCATTCCCGAAGACCACCGCCACGGGTCCGGTCCACGTTTTTCCGAGCTCGGTCAGCCGGGCGCTCCCTTCCGTTTGCTCAACCGCCAGCACCGTAAAGCCCTGCGCCTTCAACTCCCGGATCGCGTCGGCCGTCGTGGCGAAATGCCGCCAGTCCACTGTTTCGGTGGCGCCCAGCGCCGTCTTATGGATATCCCGATGCGGGGGCTGCGGCGTGTACCCGCAAAGGTAAATCCCGCGGACAAGAAAAGCGTCCGCCGTCCGGAACACGCTACCGACATTGTGCATGCTCCGGATATTGTCCAGCACGACGACGATTGGCATTTTCTCCGACCGCCGGAAATCATTCACCGATTTCCGGCCCAGCTTATCCATGCCTAATTTGCGCATAGACAAAGGTAATTCACCGCTTATACATTTATATCCCGCTTTCCCGATTTTATTTGACCGTTCCCGGACAATCTTTTACATTGATCTTAAATACATTGCTCATGAGAAAACACTCCCTACAATCACTGAGCCTTGTCGCTTTCCTGTTGCTGTCCGCAGGCCTGCAGGCCCAGAACGAGGAGATCGATATGGCTACCATCCAAAAGATCCGCCAGGAAGGATTGCACGATTCACACGTTATGGACATAGCCTTTCACCTTACCGACGTGAGCGGTGACCGGCTGACCGCCTCGCCCGGCTTCATGCGTGCCGCCACCTGGGCCAGGCAGCAACTGGCTCAGTGGGGACTGGAGAATGCGAGGCTGGACCCCTGGGGCGAATTTGGAAAGGGCTGGGAATTGCAAAAATCCTATCTCGCCATGACCGCGCCCTACTACAAACCGCTGATCGCTTTCCCCAAAGCCTGGTGCGCCGGCACAAACGGTCCGAGATCCGCGTCCGTACTGGTGATCGAAGCCAAAGATTCGGCGGACCTGGACAAATATAAGGGAAAGCTGGGGGGAAAGATCCTCATCCTCGACGTCAATGAGACGTACCACCAGAGTTTCAAACCGGATGCGACCCGATGGACCGGCGCGCAACTGGATTCGATGTCGAAGGTGGTCATGCGGCCGCCTGACACAGCCGCGATGCGACGCCGGCGCGAAGCTTTTTTGCGGGGCGGGGGCCAGCGCCTGGTCAATTCCCTCAAAAAAATGGCGGAAGAAGAAGGAGCAGTGGCGATCCTGAGCCAGTCTCTCCGCGGTCATGACGGCACGTTGTTCGTACAGGGTGGCGGCGCTTACCGGCCCGATGCGCGGCCGAATTTCCTGGATATCGAGATCGCCCTGGAGGACTACAATACCATCCTGCGTCTCTGCAAGGCGGGAATTCCGGTTTCCCTGGATGCCGATGTCGCGACTAAATTCCATACGGATGATACGAAGGGCTATAACGTGATCGCGGAGATCAGGGGCACCGATCCGAAGCTGAAGGACCAGGTGGTCATGTTGGGCGGTCATCTCGATTCATGGCACAGCGCAACCGGCGCTACCGACAACGCCGCGGGCTGCACGGTGATGATGGAGGCGGTGAGGATCCTGAAAACACTGGGTATCAAGCCCCGCCGCACCATCCGTATCGCGTTGTGGAGTGGGGAGGAAGAAGGGCTGCTGGGTTCCCGCGGATATGTTAAAAAGACTTTCGGCGATCCGGCGACCATGCAATTGTTGCCCGAACAGTCCAAAATTTCAGGCTACTTTAATATCGACAACGGCACGGGCAAGGTCCGCGGCATCTACCTGCAAGGCAATGAAGCCTGCGGTCCTATCTTCACGCAGTGGCTGGAGCCCTTCCGCGATCTGGGCGCGACAACCGTCACGATCAGCAATACCGGCGGCACGGACCACCAGTCTTTTGACGCGGTAGGAATACCGGGCTTCCAGTTCATTCAGGACGAGATCGAATACAGCACCCGCACGCACCACACTAACATGGACACCTACGATCACCTGCGTGAAGATGACCTGGAACAGATCGCGACGATCGTCGCCGCCTTCGTATACAACACGGCGCAGCGAGATGAGATGCTGCCCCGGAAGCCGCTGCCGGCTCCCCGCGGAACCGGCCGTGGCGGATTCTGATCAACAACTTATCCCCGGCAAAAAGCCCCTGCGATCCATTTGTGGGGGCTTTCTTACATTTGTGCCCCATGGCAAAGAGCAGTGCAGATACCCCGCTCATGCAGCAGCACAGGGCGATCAAGCAACGCTACCCCGACGCGATCCTGCTGTTCCGGGTCGGAGACTTTTATGAAACTTTCGGGGAAGATGCCATACTTGCGTCCAGGATCCTGGGAATTACCCTGACGAAAAGGAATAACGGCGCGGCTGCTTCCAGCGAACTGGCCGGCTTTCCCCACCACGCCCTCGATGCGTACCTGCACAAGCTGGTCCGGGCGGGTTACCGGGTGGCCGTCTGCGATCAGTTGGAAGATCCCAAGTCCGCCAAAGGGATCGTAAGACGAGGCGTGACGGAGATGGTCACGCCCGGCGTAGCCACCAATGACAAACTTCTCGACCGGAGCAGCAATAATTTCCTCGCGGCGGTTTACTTTCCCCCGGACTGGCCGGACAACCCCCGGGCCATTCTCGGCATTTCGCTTCTCGATATTTCCACGGGCGAATTCTTTGTGGCGGAAGGGAATACCGAATACGCGGACAAACTGCTCCAGACCCTCAGACCGGCGGAGGTTGTTTTTCAACGCAGCTTTCAACGGCATTTCAAGGAGGCCTTCGGCACCAGGTTCTATACGTACACGCTTGAATCCTGGCTGTTCGAAGAAGGATTTGCGATTGACAGCCTGCTCCGCCATTTCCAGACGCAATCCCTGAAGGGATTCGGGATTGCAACAATGAGCGCAGGCATCATCGCCGCAGGCGCCATCCTTCATTACCTGAAAGATACCGAGCACCCGAACTTAGGCCATTTGACATCCATCCAGCGCATTGACCGCGACGATCATCTGTGGATGGACAAGTTCACGATCCGTAACCTGGAACTGCTCGCTCCGGCATACGGCGACGACCAGGGCAATTCCCTGCTGAAAGTGCTTGACAACACGGCTTCGCCGATGGGCGCCCGGCTGCTGAAACGGTGGTTGCTCATGCCCCTCCGGGACAGAAACCAAATCGAACGGCGGCTGGAAGCCGTCGCGGCCCTTATCCGCGACCCCGAACTGCGGCCGGGCTTTGGCCACCGGATTCGCCAATGTGGCGATATCGAAAGATTGGTCGGCCGGATACCGGCCCGCAAGATCGGTCCGCGCGAGCTGACGCTACTTGCCCGGGGGCTTGGGGAGATCGCGGCGATCAGGTCCGCGGCTGCGGACATCCCGGCAGGTTGGCTGCGCGAACTTTGCGAGGGGTTGGACCCGAGTCCCGCGGTGGCCGAAAAAATAGCAGCGACAATTTGCGACGATCCGCCGGCAACGGCGGCAAAAGGTGGCTGCATCCGCGAGGGCCTTCATCCCGAGCTGGACCGGCTGCGGCGTATTGCGAGCGGTGGAAAGGAATACCTGGCCGGTCTGCAACAATCCGAGGCCGCGAGGTCTGGCATCGGTTCGCTGAAGATCGGGTTCAACAACGTGTTCGGCTACTATCTCGAAGTCACCAACGCACACAGGAACAAAGTCCCGGCGGACTGGACGCGCAAACAGACCCTTGCGGGCGCCGAACGCTACGTCACCCGCGAACTGAAGGAATATGAAGAGCAGATCACGGGCGCCGAAGAAAAAATGCTGGCGCTCGAGACTGCGATATACGAAGAATTGCTGGTCTTCCTGCAGGACCGCCTTCCGCCGCTGCAGGCAAACGGCCATCTCCTCGGCATCCTCGACTGTCTGCTTTGTTTTGCTCAGAACGCTTTGCAGTACAACTACAAATGTCCGCAGGTCCACGAGGGCCGGGAACTGGAACTGAAAGGCAGCCGCCACCCGGTGATCGAGCGAAGCCTGCCGGCGGGCGAACCCTATATTCCGAATGACCTCGTACTCGACCCCGCTACCCAGCAGATCATTATCCTCACGGGGCCTAACATGAGCGGCAAAAGCGCTTTGCTGCGCCAGACCGCCCTCATCACGCTCATGGCGCACATCGGCAGCTTCGTGCCCTGTGATGCTGCGCGAATTCCGCTGACCGACAAGATATTTACCCGGGTCGGCGCCTCGGACAACCTGAGCGCGGGCGAGTCCACATTTATGGTGGAAATGAACGAAACGGCCAGCATCCTCAACAATATTTCCGGCGCAAGCCTGATCCTGCTTGACGAGATCGGCCGCGGCACTTCGACATACGATGGCATTTCGATTGCCTGGAGCATCGCTGAATTCCTGCACCGGTCGCCGCATAAGCCAAAGACATTGTTCGCTACCCATTATCATGAACTGAACGAACTGGAGAACAAGTTTCCGGGTATCCGAAACTACCATATCACCAATAAAGAGATCGGGAATAAGGTCATCTTCCTTCGAAAACTGGCTCCCGGCGGCAGCACCCATAGTTTTGGCATCCACGTCGCGCGCATGGCCGGCATGCCGGCCTCATTGGTGCAACGCGCCGAAGAGATCCTCCGGCAACTCGAGGCCAAACAGGTCGGCTCGCCCGCCGATCTGAAAACGATAGCCGCACCCAGGATGCAACTGTCCATTTTTGACGCCCACACGGAAACCTTCCGCCAGATCCGCCGGTTACTGGAAGACACGGACATCAATCGCCTGACGCCGGTGGAAGCGCTCCTCAAATTGCAGGAGATAAAGAATCAACTGAAATAGTCAGCGTGTTCATATAGCGACTCGGTTTGTTCGTCCGCTCGAAATCGTCGTACATCCGTGAAAATGAAGCGGATTCAACCGGTGATTATTTTGCGGCGGTAAAGGGCAACGGAACCGCCGGATGCCCTCAAACCTCTGTTCCGATGATCAGATACGCTTTTGAGCTGACCGACTTTCCCCGTTGGGCGGCGGGCCTCCGCCGGTTGCTTCGCCTGTCGCCCCGGTTTCAGGATGGTGAGGCCGGCACTCTGCCGGGACCTGTTGCCATCCGAACCGGTCGCCTGTACCCAGGCATTTCTTTCGTGATCGTGGACCTGGTCCTCGCGGAAGACCTGACCATCTCCCTTCAGCCATCCGATTCCCGCTCGCTTTGCCTGCTGTTCAACCTCGGGTCGCATCGACCGACCGTACGGCTTTTTTCGACAGGCACCCCGCAGGAAATGACGTACCCGGCGAAGGCCCGGATGCGAAAGATCGGCATCCTTGCCGCCGATCCCTTTCTCCGTCGGCATGTTCTGAAACCGATCCTTGCCGATCTGTTCTGGCAAGCCAACCTCAGCCCGGGCTCGCATCACGAACCGGTCCCCTTTGGCGACCGCGCGATTCTGGAAGACATCCTGCGGGCGGACAGGCTGGGGCCGCTGTACCACCTGCACCTTCACTCCGGGTTGCTGCTTTTGGCCGGGAAATTCCTGCAAACGTTCGTCACCAGGACCGGCGATCCCCGCGAAGACGAAGCCAACTGGCCAAACGCTACGGAAAAGGACCTGCTGGCGCTACGCGGTGTGATGAAAACGTTGCGCAGCAACAGTGTCCGGAAATTTCCCACCATCGCATCGCTTTCGAAATCGGCGATGATGAGCTCTACCAAGCTGAAGACCAGATTCAAGCAGGTCTACGGCATGAAATTGTACGAATTCTACAACCACCACCGGCTGCTGCGGGCTAAGGCACTGCTGCGAACCGGCGGCCAATCCGTGAAGCAAATAGGGAAAGAAGTAGGCTTTTCCAACCTCAGCAATTTTGCCAAAGCGTTCAAAAGAGAATTTGGGGTCTTACCCCATGAAATTCTTAATAGTAAATAGCTAATTTTGTAAAAATTATAGTTAAATAGGTGTTTTAGCTATTAAATGGATCTTCCCAGCCAACCCCGCTAGGGTTATTTTGTTTAATTTTGTGCTTTTGCAGGTGTTCGACCCGCTCCACACCACCCCTCCTCCCTGCCGCGACTGTTGCCGATGAGATTATGCGCCGGCTAACCCCGGAAGTGACTGCGCTTTTGAATTTTATTTAATCGCGTAAAAAACAGTTGACTATGGTAACGTATTCTTTCCAACTGGAAAACTTTGAAGAATGGCTCGCCGATTTCGCCACAAAATTGGGAACCCCTTTGCATGATCGTATCCTTACCCTCCCCTCCGGGCTCGGCGAAGGTATCATGCTGGCTCGCAACGTCAATTCCAATTTCTCCTATGCGATCATGAACTTTAAACTGACCGCGGACCTGGAAATGCACCGGGAGACGGGTTCCAAAAGTTTTATGATCTCCTTCAACCAGGTTGAAACCCATCGGGATCCCTCCGCCGGCGTTGCACCGCCGGACAAACGGCCGTATTTCCGAAACGATATCTTCCTGGCGGAGGCCGCGGACAGCGCAACCTTGCGGCTCTCGGCAGGGACGACCGTGAAGCGCTTGCTCATTCTTTGCTCCCACGATCTGGCCGGGCAATACCTGCCCCAGGAGCTTTTCGATAAACTGGCTTCGTTCGCAAAGGCCAACAGCAACAGCGAAAACCCGTTGCTCATTAACCTGACCCACCGGACGATGCTGAAGGAGCTATTTGAAATCAGGGACGGCGATCCGCTGAGCCAGATCAGGAGGCTGAGCAGCGTGATCCACCTGATCGAAAGATCGCTTCATTCCTTCCTCCGCCAGGAGCAGGCGACCCTGCCCCGGACAGTCAAAAAGACCGACCTGGAGAGCATGCAGCATATCGAGCGGATCCTGAGCAGCCGCCTGGAAGGCTTCCCTTCCCTTGAATCGCTCGCCCATGAGGTATTTATGAGCACGAGTAAGCTGAAGAACCTCTTCAAGCAAGTATATGGACATACGCTCTACGATTATTATAATAAGAGCCGCCTGCAACGCGCCCGGGACCTGCTCACCAACGGTCAGGTGAGCATCAAACAGGCTGGCAGTGAGATAGGGTTCTCCAACCTCAGCCATTTTGCCAAGGCGTTCAGAAAAGAGTTTGGCATCCTGCCACGAGACCTCGTAAAGGGCCGGTAAGGCCAATCAGGTCGATCAGGCCAATCAGGTCGATCAGGCCGGTAACGAACGCGAGGTCCCGCCCGCGGCGGGATCCTCTTATTCCAAATCCCGCAGCCGGGAATACAACTGGGTAAACACCTCGTAATTTTTCCGGTAAAGGACATGTCGCGCGGGATCGGGTTCGTAAGTCTTCCTGACTTTCACGAGGCCGGTTGCGGCATCCGTATCGGGAATCTGGCCGAGGGCCAGCATCGCCAGGATCGCCGCGCCGGCCGCCGACGCATCGGCCGCATGGCTGACATGGACATTTTTGTCGAAAATATCGGCGAGCATTTGCACCCAGGTCTCCGACCGGGTAAATCCGCCGCTGGCATAAATATCCGCAATGGGCCCGATTGTCTCTTCCAGAGACGCCCCGATCTCGCACAGCGAATAACAGACGCCTTCCAGGCAGGCGCGAATAAAATGCCGGTGGTCATGGATCGATCTGAGCCCGAAAAATACGCCCCGCGCCTCGGCGTCCCAGACGGGTGCCCGTTCCCCTTGTAAATACGGCAGGCAGATAAGGCCTTCGCAGCCAGGCGCCAGTTCGGCCGCCGCTTCGACGCGCCCCTCCCATTCCTGTTCGTCTTCAACGCCCAGGATCTTTTCAAACAGCCACTTCAGCACATTCCCGCCGTTGTTGGTGGCGCCTCCGCAGGCGTACCTTCCCGGGCTCATGATATAGGTGAATATCCGTCCTTTACTGTCATCTTCCGGCGTGCGCGCGGTCATCCTGATCGCGCCGCTGGTGCCGATAGTCAAGGCGGTGTCCCCGGGGCGGATCGCGCCGCTCCCGAGGTTTGCCAGGCAGCCGTCGCCGCCGCCGATAATGAACGGGACCCGGTCCGCGATCCCCGCCAGCACCCCCGGCAAAAGCCCTCGCCCCTGATGCGTACAGGGTACCGGGGACGAGAGCCGGGATGGGGTGATGCCCGCCAGTTCGAGCGACTCGCCATACCAGTCCAGGCCTCGGATATCGAATAATCCTGTTGCAGAAGCGATGCTGTGGTCGATTTCATACCTGCCGAACAGCCTCCACCATATATATTCTTTAATGCCGATGAAGCGGGCCGCGCGCCCGAACACCTGCGGCTGCCGCGCCCGCAGCCATAGCAGCTTGCATAAAGGCGACATGGCGTGGAGCGGGGTGCCTGTATGGCGGTAGATCCGCATGCCCGCTTCGGTTGCTTTCAGCGCCTTTGCTTCGGCGGCCGGCCGGAGATCGGCCCAGGTCATCGCCCGGGTCATTGGCTTCCCGGATTCGTCGACCGCCAGCAGGCTATGGAAGGCGCAACTGAACCCAATGCCTTCGGGTGCCGGGTCCACCTGACGCACAACCCCGGCCAGGCTTTCCCTGACAGCCCCCATCAGATGGTCCGGATCGAGTTCATGGCGCCCATCGGCATCCGAAAAAGCCGCATAACCGGCACTCGTTGTCGCCAGCACGACGCCGTCGGGGGCAATCGCTACGGCCTTGGTATTGGTCGTACCGATATCAATGCCGATAACATAGCGCATATGGATCAGATCAATTCTTTCAGCCTGGCCACTACCTGGTCCACTTCCTCCCGCGTATTGTGCTTGCTGAAGGAGAACCTTACCGTGACCTGGTTGGGATTATTGTTGATGGCCCGGATGACATGGGAGCCCTGGTCGGCGCCGCTGGTGCACGCGCTTCCTCCGGACGCGCAGACATGATGGATATCGAGGTTGAAAAGGACCATTTCGGACCGCTCCGTCTTTGGAAAGGATACGCTCAGGACCGTATAAAGGCTGCGGCCAAGCGGGTCCCCGTTAAACGAGACTCCCCTGAGTTGCCGCTTCAGCTGCTCCATCATATAGACTTTGAGGCTCTTGATCGAAGCGCTGTCCGCCTCATAGGCCGCCGTCGCCAGCTCGAGTGCCTTTGCGAATCCGACGATGCCGTACAGGTTCTCGGTGCCGGCTCTCATATTGCGTTCCTGCGATCCGCCGTGGATCAGCGGGTGGATGCGGACATTTTCGTTGATATACAACAATCCCACTCCTTTCGGACCATGAAATTTATGGCCGGACCCGGTGACGAAATGTACCGGCGTGTTCCGCAGATCGAACGGGAAATGCCCCACGGTCTGAACCGTGTCGGAATGGAAAATGGCGCCGTACAACTTGCACAATTCCCCGACGGCCTGGATATCGAGCATGTTCCCGATCTCATTATTGGCGTGCATCAGGGTAACGAAGGTCTTTTCCTCGCTGCGCGCCAGCTTTTGCTCCAGGTCTTCCAGGTCGATATGGCCGTTGGGCTGCACATTGACGTAGCTGAGGGCCGCTTCTCCCCGCTTATGCAGGTGTTCGACCGTATGCAGCGTGGCGTGGTGCTCCAGCGGTGAGGAAATGATATGCGTGCAGCCGAGGTCCCTTATCGCCGCATTGATTGCCGTGTTGGAGCTCTCGGTCCCCCCGGATGTAAAAAAGATCTCGGCGGGATGGGCGTTCAGGATCCGGGCGACCGACTTCCGCGCGTTCTCGATCGCCAGACGGGTCTCACGGCCATAAGAATAGATGGAGGAAGGGTTACCGAATTTCTCGGTCAGATACGGCATCATGGCCTCCAATACCTGCGGATCAAGGTCGGTGGTGGCGGCGTTGTCGAAATAAATTCTATCCATACGAGGCTCAAAAGTACGATTTCCCGGCTACGGCGCAATCGCTTCTTTGATGTCCTGCATCAGCCTGAGCGCGATGTTATTGGCAGTCGTTTCGAAACTGCTTTCCGCATAGATCCGGATAATGGGCTCAGTGTTGGAGGAACGGAGATGCACCCAATCGCTGTCAAACTCTATTTTAAGCCCATCGTCCGTATTGACCGGATGGTTCTTGTATTTTTTCTTGATCTTCTCCAGCACTGCCGGCACGTCTATCCCTTGTCTTAATTCAATCTTATTCTTGGAGATGAAATAGTCGGGGTATTTTTTCCGAAGCGACTTCACCCCTCCCTTGTGTCTCGCCAGCGCGCTGAGGAACAGCCCGATACCGATCAGGGCATCCCGGCCATAATGCAGGTCGGGAACGATGATGCCACCGTTCCCTTCGCCGCCGATCACCGCGTCGACGGCCTTCATCGCGCTGACGACATTGACCTCCCCGACCGCCGAAGGAAAATACCTTCCGCCATGGGCCATGGTTATTTCTTTCAGCGCTTTCGTGCTGCTCATATTGCTCACCGTATTGCCGGGTCGACGGCTCAATACATAATCGGCTACCGCCACCAGGGTGTACTCCTCGCCGAACATGCTGCCGTCTTCACACACGAAGCAAAGACGATCGACATCGGGATCGACCGCGATGCCCAGGTCCGCGCCGGACTTGCGCACCAGTGCGCTTAAACCGACAAGGTTCTCCGGCAGGGGCTCTGGATTATGCGCGAACCGGCCGTTCACGGATTCATTGAGAAGGACGACGTTCTCCACACCCAACGCCTTGAGCAGCGGCGGAACAAAGATCGCCCCGGTTGAATTGATGACGTCGGCCACCACCTTTAATTTCCGTTCGCGGATGCAGGGCACATCTACAAGCGGATACTTTACGACGGCATCCACGTGCCGCTGCAGCCAGCTGTCCGTAGCCATATATTCCCCCAACCGGTCTACCGGCGCAAATGTAAAGTCTTCCCGTTGCGCCCTTTCCAGGATGGCGGCGCCTTCCTGGGCGCTGATAAATTCGCCGTCCTGGTTTAGCAGCTTTAGCGCGTTCCATTCCTGTGGATTGTGGCTGGCGGTCAGAATGATCCCTCCGGCAGCCGTTTCCCCCGCCACGGCTAGTTCCACCGTCGGCGTCGTGGAGAGCCCCAGGTCGAGCACGTCCAGCCCGAGACCGCGCAAGGTGCTTACCACCAGCGCGCTGACCATTTCCCCGCTGATCCGCCCATCCCTGCCGACGACGATCTTTTTCCCCTTGTTCAACTGCAATACCCTGCTGCCGTAGGCGGCTGTGAATTTCACGATGTCCAAAGGAGACAGGTTATCCCCCGGTTTCCCGCCAATCGTTCCCCTGATCCCGGAGATACTCTTTATCAATGCCACAAAATGCCTGTTTTAATGGTACACATGAATAGAATGCCCACAAAAATAAGGTATTCTAAAAAATTGGCCGCTCCATACTGGAGCGGCCAACGCGATAGGATAGGGTTTAACCGGATATGTTGAGCGCCGGAATTGTTGCCGGTGCAATGATTCTTCTACAAAGATACCGGCCTCGGGAGAGCCGCACAATAGTATTTGCCCCTTCGGCAGGTAGGTTTTCTCCACCGGATTATTGCTATTACCCGGCTGTATTTACAACATCGCTATCGCTTCTTATTCTTCAGCAACATATACCGGGCCGTCTCGTACAGGCCCTCTGAAAGCCGGCCCATCTGCCGGCCCGTCGGGCCTTCGAGGACCGAGTCCGGGACCGGGTTGTTATCGACCACCGATGCCATGTCCGTCTTGCCGGTTATCAGGCCGCGTCGGTAAAAATAATCTCCTTTCACCAGGCCGATATAGGCCTGATCGGGGTCGTAGATGAACGCCATTTCTTTTCCCCGGATAGCCTCGCTGTCCAGGATATCTCTGCCCAGGGTGGTATTTCTGTAGGGCACATGGCAGAGCCCGGCCAGCGTCGGCAGCACGTCCAGCTGCGAACAGTCGAAAGACAAACGCTCGCCGTCCCGGCGCCCGGGAATATAGATCAGCAACGGGACGTGCTCGGCCGTCAGCCGGTCGGCCGTCCAGGCGTTCGGGAACAATGACCCGGCGTCTCCGGGTATCCCGTGATCCCCGACAAAAAGAAAGATCGTATTTGCAAAGAACCTTTCTTTTGACGCAGCGGTAATGAAGGTCCGGTATCCGAAATCCGTATACCTGAACGCATTCATTTCCTCATTGGTGGCGAAGCCGAAACGCCGCAGCGAGTCCTGTGAAACATGGATGGAATGAAAAGCGGCCCTGTCCTCTTTCGGGATGGTGTACGGCCGGTGGTTGTCCGCGGTCTGGATAACGGCGAAGAAAGGTTCCCGCTGTTGCCGCAGTACCTTCGTCGCCTCGAGGAAAAGGTTCTTGTCGCTGATCCCCCACACGTCGACTTTCGGCGCGCTGTAATCCTGCTGCTCATACAAATGCAGGCTGTCTATATTGTTGGTCAGCAAGCCGCGGATATTTGCCCAGCTGGTGCTTCCGCCCAGGAAATAGAACTTCTGATATCCGCTGAAATCGTTGATGATCGTATGCTGGTCCACTGCCGCCGGATTTCGGCTGGACGTACTGGTTGCGGACGATACGTCCGGTATGCCGGTGATCACGGCCCATACGCCCCTGGCCGTTCCGTAACTGGGCGTGAAACAATGATCGAAAAAGATTCCGCTCCGGCAAAGACTGTCGAAGAACGGCGTCGTGTTCAGGGGATTTCCCCACATCGAGCTCTTATACCCGCTGAACGATTCGCAGATCACGAGGACGACATTTGGCCTGGGACCCCCTTGCCCCGCACTCCCTTGCCCCGCACCCTCTTGCGCCGCACCCGCTTGTTCCGCACCCGCTTTTCCCGGCTCCGCTTCCCCCGGGTAGTCTCTTTCATACCCCCTGGTCCAGCCAAAATAAGGCGCCAGCAGCGGATAGGCCGCCTTAACCTTCGCATCGTCGTAACTGGAATGCCGGAACTTCAGGCTGCTGAAAAAGGATTGAAAGGGATCCAGAGACAGGTTGGCCTGATAGTCGCCGCCCAGGCTGAACGCATCGCTCCATCGCAGCGGATACTGTCCGATCCGGCCGAAGATCGCCAGGCCGAGCAGCAAAAAGGATATCGCAGACCAGGTGATCCGCGTCCCGCGGGAAAGAGGCCGCGGCCCGTTCCGACGGAGTCGCCGGTAAACCAGCGCAGCGATCCATCGCATCAGCCACGTTCCGGCGACAAGCAGTAGCAGGATCCGCAGCACCGGGTAAGTCTGCCAGACGACGCCGGCGGAAATTCCCGTGTCTGTAAGATAGTTCAGCACGCTGGCGCTCAACCGCTGGGACAGGTATGCGTAATAAGCAAAATCCACACAGTAAAAAAAGACGACGAGGAAACCGGCGATGCTGACGATGACAAGGAAGAGACGTCTTCCGCCGTCACGCCTGAATGGATCAAGCGCCGGTATCCACGTGGCGATCAAAAGGAGAAGAGCCAGAATGCCCGCGTATCGGAGATCGTAGCGAACGCCCAGCCAAAAGGAAGGAAGCAACGAAACGAACGAATGACCCTGCGAGGAAAAAACGAGGTAAAGCGCCAACCGCAACACACTCATGATCAACAAAAAAATAATCCCGACGCTGAAAACCAAACGAACCGTTTTGGGTATATTTGGTAAATTTGTCTTCGGTCTGTTTGCCATGACTGTTTTTCTTTAAAGCGGGCATAAAATTAGATCAATTATATTGAAACCATGATTTTACTCGGTGCCGGCGCTCATCCGGGAGTTCTACAGGAAATCTTTCGGGTTGACTACTGGCTGTTCTCACATATCAACCAGAAGTGGACTGCGCCTTTCCTGGACAGGCTTTTCCTCTTCACGAGGGAAGCGGAATTGTGGGCGCCTTTTTATCTCTTTCTCCTGGTTTTCATGACGGTCAATTTCCGCCGCAAAGGTTGGATCTGGTCCTTGTATTTCGGAATGACGGTCATCATCAGCGATTTGATCAGCAGTCATCTGATCAAAGACCATATCTTTCGCCTGCGCCCCTGCGGCAACCCGATGTGGCAGGACACGATGCACTTTCTCGCGAATTATTGCCCGCAGAGCTCGGGATTTACCTCGTCGCACGCCTGCAACCATTTCGCGATGGCGGTGTTCATGTACCGGACGCTGCGGCCCCTCAGTCCTTGGTGGGCGCTCGTTCTGCTTTGGGCTTTCGTCATCTCCTGGGCCCAGGTGTATGTCGGTGTCCATTACCCGCTGGACGTCATTTGCGGCGGTATCATCGGTGCGTCCATCGGTTGGGCGACGGCTGTGGTGTTCCGTTCCCAATCCGGGCTGCTATATTTACCAACCAATTCGCCATCCCATGCTTGAGCTGGTCATCCTGATACTGCTGATCTTTCTCAACGGGCTGTTCGTAATGGCTGAGATTGCCCTCGTGTCCGCCCGGAAGAGCCGGCTCGAAACGATGGCGACCGACGGGGATGAACGGGCGCGCTCTGCCCTGCGCCTGGCGGAAAGACCCGAGCTTTTCCTCTCCACCGCCCAGATCGGCATCACGCTCATCGCCATCCTGATCGGTTTCTACTCGGGTGAAAAATTCAGCGCGAACCTTCAGCCCTATCTGGCAAAGATCCCGTTTCTGCGCCGCGACGCCGCCGATATCTCGACCGGGCTGATCCTGGTGTTCGTCACGCTGGCGTCGATCACGTTCGGGGAGCTCATTCCTAAAAGGATCGGCTTGCTTCGGGCTGAGCAGATCGCCCGCCTGGTCGCCAGGCCGGTCCGCATCCTGTCGCGGATCACCTACCCGATCGTTTGGCTGCTGAACAAGACCAGCAATCTGTTTTTCAAGTTCTTCCCGATCACCGCGTCCGCCGACAGCGCGGTGACTGAAGATGAGATCAAGGCGATCATCAATGAGGGGACGGAACAAGGGACGATCGAAGAGGCGGAGCAGGAGATCATCGAACGGGTTTTTCACCTGGGAGACCGGAATATCACTTCCCTCATGACGCACCGAAGCGATATCATCTGGTTCGATCTGACCGATAACGAAGAGACGATGAAGGAAAAGATCGTCCGCGAACCGCACTCCGTTTATCCGATCTGCGACGGGGAGATCGACAATATCAAGGGCGTCGTCACCATCAAGGACCTTTATGTGACCGATGACAGTGTACTCTTCAAGGACATCATGGCCCCCGCGCTGTTCGTACCCGAGAACAACACCGCTTACATGGTCCTGGAAAAATTCAGGCAATCCAAGATCCATTGCTGCTTTATCGTAGACGAATACGGAAGCCTGCTTGGTCTCATCACGCTGAACGATATCCTTGAGGCGATCGTCGGCGAGATCGCCCCCCCCGATGTGCCCGATTACGAGATCGTTCACCGGCAGGATGGCAGTTACCTCGTGGACGGACAAGTTCCTTTCTATGACTTTCTTTCCCGGTTCCACAGGACCGAGTGGATGAATGAAGGAGATCACGAATTCGATACCCTGGCCGGGTTCATCCTCAATCAACTGGAGCATATCCCCGCCACCGGCGAACGGCTGGACTGGCGCGGGTTTACCTTTGAGATTGCCGACATGGACGCCCAGCGCATCGACAAGGTCATCGTGTCCCTCTCTGCCGACCTGAAAGCGGATATGACCGACGAAGCGGGGGGTTAGAATTGGAAACTGGCGGCCGAGGCAGGACAATCCAGCCGGGTGCTCTGCCGTTGACCCCCTACCGTGACATGGAGGATATTGATCTCGCTTGGGAACCCGTCGTACAGCAGGTCGTCGACCGCGTCGATCCGCTTTACGGCCGTAACGTTATTCACCTGGAAATAGCTCCACGTTCCGTCCTGCTCGTTCTCGCTCCCGACATATTGCAGTTGTACCGGGCGGCCGTCGACTGTTAGCCGCAAATGCCGTTCGACATATCCCGCGATCAGTTTGTCCGCGCCGGGTTTGTCCTTCGCCGAAGAGAGGTCCACCCTGGCCCCGGTCGCCTTTTCCAGCACCGATTCGAAATCGTTGGTAAAGATCTTGCAGCTGACCTCCAGTATTTTGTCCTTCGCATTGTGATTGATCTCCGTGATAGACACGTACAGCGGGTGGGTTACGGCCGCGCTGTGCCCGCCCGCCGCGGCAATTCCACCGTGGACGCCCGCCGCCGGCGGGAATGCCGTAAAGAGGCTTAAAATCGGGCCGGACAACCATTTAAATAAACCTGCTGCCATTTAAAAAGTAAATTTTTGTACTACAAAACTCTGAATAATTTTACTGGCTTTCCGGCCTAAAGGTCGGAATTTTCAGGTTGCCATGTTCGATTTCAAACTCTATTTTGGATTGGGGACCGACCATATCCTCACCTGGGAAGCCATGGACCACATCCTGTTCATCGCCGCCCTGTGCCTGCGTTATCTGATAAAAGACTGGAGGAAAGTGGTGGTGCTGGTAACCGCTTTTACGATCGGGCACTCCATCAGCCTGAGCCTCGGCGCGCTTGCTCTCGTCCATGTCAATTCCCGGCTGATCGAATTCCTGATCCCGCTGACCATCATCGCCACGGCGATCAATAACCTGTCGCAGCGGGCGGCCCGGGTCGATCATCCGTCGAGGCTTCCGGCCATCTATTTCCTGGCACTCTTCTTCGGCCTGATCCACGGTTTGGCCTTTGCCAGCTCCTTTCTGAGCCTCGAAGGTCGCGAGGGGCTCGTCGTCCACCTGCTCGCCTTCAATCTTGGAGTGGAAGCAGCCCAGTTGCTGATTGTCGCGATCATTCTGGCAATTTCCTTTATTTTCGTCCAGTTGATCCGGTTGCGCCGGATCTGGTGGGTCTGGGGCGTTTCGGCCCTCGTGCTCCTCGCTTCCGTGAAAATGGCGGTTGATCGCTGGCCGGGTACAAGCTTTTTCAACATATCACATAAAACCAACACATGAGTAAAACACTGCTTGCGAAACTGGTCGCAATTTTTCTATTGACCTGCTCGGTTGGCGGCCTGTCGGCCCAAAATATCGAAAACAACCCGACATCCAATCACGGCAACAAATTCGAGGCGCTCGGGACGATCCTTCCTTCGCCGAATGAATATCGTACCGCCAGTGGGGCGCCGGGTCCGAAATACTGGCAGCAGCGCTGCGACTACGATATCACCTGCGACCTCGACGAGGAAAAATTGCTTCTTTCGGGGTCGGAAACCATCACCTATTTCAATAACTCCCCGAATGAACTGACCTATCTGTGGATGCAGCTCGATGAAAACCAGCACAGCTCCGCCAAGAACGCCAATTACCAGGACGGAAGCACTCTGCCTGGCGTCGTCAGCGATCAGATGCTGGAACGCGTCGAAAATGCGACGCGGCCCAACGATTACGGCGACAACATCGTCAGGATGACGGATGCCATGGGCAAGCCGCTTCATTACATGATCAACAAGACGATGATGCGCGTCGAGCTGCCGGCGACCCTGAAACCCGGCCAGAAATTTGTCTTCAGGATCGACTGGAACTATCACATTACCGACCGGAAGACGGTCGGCGGCCGCGGCGGCTACGAATATTTTCCCGAAGACGGGAATTACCTGTTTACGATGACGCAATGGTATCCCCGGCTTTGCGTGTACAGCGATTTCCAGGGCTGGCAAAACAACCAGTTCACCGGCCGCGGAGAATTCGCGCTGACGTTCGGCAACTTCAACGTGAAGATGACCGTTCCTGCCGATCATATTGTCGGAGCGACCGGACAGTGCCAGAACTACCAGCAGGTCCTATCGCCTGCGCAATTTGCCCGCTGGCAGGAGGCCCAGACCGCGAAGGAGCCCGTCGAGATCGTCACGCTCGCCGAAGCCAAAGCGTCGGAGATCAAAAAGAGCAAGGCGAAAAAGACGTGGATCTTTAAAGCAGACAACGTCCGTGACTTCGCCTGGGGTTCGTCGCGCAAATTCGTGATGGACGCCATGCCCGCTTATGTGGAAGGGAAAAAGGTCATGTGCATGAGCTATTACGGCAAGGAAGCCTACAACCTGTACCGCCGGTTTTCTACAAAGGCCGTCGCGCATACGATCAAGACCTATTCGCATTTTACCATTCCTTTCCCCTACCCGGTCGCCCAAAGCGTGGAAGCATCCAACGGGATGGAATACCCTATGATCTGCTTTAATTTCGGTCGCTGCGAAAAGGACGGGACTTACAGCGAAGCCACCAAATACGGGATGCTGGGCGTCGTGATCCACGAAGTGGGCCACAATTTTTTCCCGATGATCATCAACAGCGACGAACGCCAGTGGACCTGGATGGACGAAGGCCTGAATTCCTTCGTCGAATACCTGACCGAGGAACGCTGGGACAACCATTTCCCGGTCCGCGGCAAAGGTCCCGCCTGGGCGATCGTGGATTATATGAAATTGCCCAAGGACCAGTTGGAGCCGATCATGACCAACTCCGAGAACATTGTTAATTTCGGCCCCAACGCCTATTCCAAGCCGGCTACGGCCCTTAACATTCTTCGCGAGACCGTGATGGGCCGCGAGCTGTTCGACTACGCATTCAAGGAATACGCACGTCGCTGGGCGTTCAAACACCCCACGCCGGCGGACTTTTTCAGGACCATGAACGATGCCAGCGCCGAGAATCTCGATTGGTTCTGGCGCGGATGGTTCTACGGGATCCAGCCCGTCGATATCGCGCTTGACAGCGTGAAACACCTCGTCCCGGACTTCGATCACAGTCCCCGCAGAAGGGACACCACGATCATGGCGAGCATCGCCAAACCGATGCCCGACGGCAAATTCCCCACAGATGTCTCGAAGGAACGCAACAGGGAAGACAAGTCCATCGTTTTCCCGAGCGATGCCGACACGGCGCTCCATGATTTCTATTGGAAATATACCCGGGGCCTCATCCCCTACGATACGACCAAATTTCCGGAACACATCGAAGGCGTCGTAATGGGCCGGGGCGTACAGGCTGACGAAGCGATGGACGATGCCACGAAGCAAAAGATCCTCTCGAAACAATACTATCAGTTGTCCTTTACCAATAAGGGCGGTCTGGTCATGCCCATTATTATCGAATGGACCTACACGGACGGGACAAAGGAAGTAGAGCGCATCCCCGCGCAGGTCTGGCGCAAGAATGAGGACCATGTCACCAAGGTCTTTGCCAAGGACAAGGAAGTCGCCAGCATCCGTCTCGATCCCAACCGGGAAACCGCCGACATCGATGAGACCAATAACAGTTGGCCCGCCGTGAGGACCGAGAGCCGGTTCGAGGTTTTCAAGGCCCGGCAGCTCGGGCCCCGGGCCATTCCGCAGTCGAATAACCCAATGCAGCTCACCGGAAAGGATAAAAAAGCCTTCTAGCGAATATCGAATTACCATAACGGCCCGTAAGCGATCCTTACGGGCCTTTTTCTACAATCAGCCGATGAAATATCTCCTTCCCGTTTTGCTCGTCCTCGCATCCGCCACATGTCTGGCGTCGCAGGTGGACACCATCGAGGTTCACAGCGCTTCAATGAACAAGGACATCCGTTGCGTGATTGTCCGTCCCCGGGCAGCACTGATTCCCGGTCATCATCCGTCGCGGTTCCCTGTTATTTACCTGCTGCATGGCTGGGCTGGCAATTATGCTCAATGGCTGGAGACAGCCCCGCAGCTCCGGCAGGAAGCGGACACATACGGAATGCTCCTTGTTTGTCCGGACGGAGGCTATGACAGCTGGTATTTCGATAGCCCGGCGGACCCTTCCATCCGGTATGAGACCTTTATCAGCAAAGAGCTCGTCGCGTATGTCGACGGTCATTACCCGACGATCCCGGATCGGCGCGGCCGGGCCATTACCGGCCTCAGTATGGGTGGCCATGGCGCCTTGTACCTGGCGATCAGGCATCCCGATATCTTCGGTGCAGCCGGAGCTACCAGCGGTGGGGTTGATTTCCGCCCATTCATCAATAACTGGGGAATAAAGAAAGACCTCGGCGACAGCGCCGCGGACGCCGAAAATTATACGGTCGTCCATGCGGTGGACGCTTTGCGTAACGGTGAGCTCGCCATCACCTTCGATTGCGGCACCGGAGATTTTTTTCTGCCCGTCAACCGCGAACTGCACCGGAAACTGTTGGAAGAAAAGATCGACCACGACTATGCTGAGAGACCGGGCGGTCATGATGGGGCCTACTGGAAAAACAGCATCGACTACCAGCTGTTGTTCTTTCGAAAATTTTTCACCCGCTCGCAGGACGGGAGGTAAAACCCTATTCGGCCTGCAGCAGGGGCACAACATCCTTGACCTCGAACAGGAGGCTCGAGGAGAATATTTGCTTCAAAAAGGAAATATGGCCCGAACCGATATAGACGAGGATGGCCTTGTCGTGGGCAAAATCGATTTGGCGGACGATATTCGCATAGATGCGCATGTTCCGCCGGTACACGTCGCTGACATAATCCGCGCCAGG
Source organism: Puia sp. (assembly GCA_035572015.1). Taxonomy (GTDB): domain Bacteria; phylum Bacteroidota; class Bacteroidia; order Chitinophagales; family Chitinophagaceae; genus Puia. The sequence goes on from DATNBP010000161.1 coordinate 29,794, forward strand.
ATACTCGTCCTTTTCGC